>CAJLVH010000092.1 GCA_905210055.1 uncultured Enorma sp.
CCCCGTCCCCAATGGCGGGCTCCCCCAACGGCTCCCCGATGTGTGCCTACTGCACCCCGTTTCCTCCCGGGCGGAGCGCGTATGCGACCAAGAACGTCTGGCTACTATTTCAGTAGACCGATGGTCGATTCGCTTTCACGTTCCATTCAAACGGAGGCACGTATGAGACTCAGCCAGGCAACACGCGTCCGCACCAGCGGCTATGGCGAGTATGCCTATGTGTACAACACCGCTACCGGCTACCGCAGCCTCGCTGACGGCGTCGCGCCGGACATCCTAGAACAGCTTCGAGCCGGGGCGACGCTCCGCGAGCTCGCCGATGCGATCATGCGCACCTACGACGTCGGCGACCGCGCCATGGTGCTCACCGATTGCACGCTGTTCCTTGCAGAACTCTTCCGGAACGGCTGCCTTGAAGATGTCGAGCCGGAGCTTGCGCAGGCGTTCGAGGAATCTGCCATGCAGATGGACGCCGCGGTGAGTGAGACGGTGGGCGACGCGAAGGATCCCGACCAGGACTTCGACGCTGAGCTGCGCGCCGTCTGTGAGCAGAACAACACGCTCGAGCATGCGTACTTCGAACTCACCTACCGCTGCAACGCGCGCTGCATCCACTGCTACGAAGAGCACTGCCCGAGCTCGGCAGGCGAGCTCACCTACGGCGAGCTCTGCCGCGTCCTCGATGAGCTGCATGCCATGAACACCATGCAGGTCACGTTCACCGGCGGCGAAGTCTCGATGCGCCGCGACTTCATCGACATCTGCCGCTATGCGACGCAGCTGGGCTTCGTCGTGCACGTGTACACGAACGGCACCGGTTTCTCGAACGACGAGCTCAAGGCGCTCGCCGCGATGGATCTGGGCAGCGTTTCGGTGAGCCTCTACTGCCCCGATGCTGCGTCGCACGATGCCATCACGCGCCTGCCTGGATCATTCGACCGCACCCGTGCCACGCTCGCGTACTTCAAACGCCATGGCGTGCGTACTTGCGTGAAAACGATTCTCCTCACCAAGACGCTCCCAGGCATGCGCGAGCTTATCGACCTCGTCGCTGCCGAAGGGCACGAGCTTGAGCTCAGCCTGCAGGTGCTCGCCTCGCAAATGGGTGCCTACGACGCGGACGCTCTGCGCGTACACGATGTCGACGAGCTCACGAGTATCATTCGCTACGAACAAGAGGCCATGGGCCGCGAAACGCCGAGCATCCGCCCGGGCACGCGCGAGCACGTGTGCGGCATAGGACGCTCGCTCAATATCACACCCACCGGCGACATTACGCCCTGTAACGTCCTGACCACGCCGGTTGGGAATGTGTGCAAGACGAGCATTGAGCAGGTGTGGTGCCGGTCGCGCGAGCTCGCCGTTTTGCGCTGTCTGCACCGCAACCATCTTTGCTCGAAGTGTCGCTCTTGCGACCTTTTCGACTACTGCCTCTATTGCCCCGGGCAATCGTGGCGCGAGATGGGCACGATTTCCGCCCCCTGTCCCGCAAACTGCGAACTCGCTCGCGCCAAGGCACGCGCCTACGGTGCTGCAGACGTGAGCTAGCCCCACTTCCCGCTCCAAGTCACCGCATTCTTGAAAGGAGGGAACCATGAAGAAATACCAGGCTGCGAAGGTCAAGGCCACCGCCTCTACCAAGAAGGCCACCAAGACCGCCTACGGCATGCGCATGTAAAAATACCCCAGGGGTTTTTTAACATTGCCAGCCCAAGCCCGCCGAGCAACCTCGCCCGGCGGGCTCTCTTCTTTAACACTTTGGGGACGGGGTCAAAAGTGTTGAATTCAACACTTTTGACCCCGTCCCCAAAGTGTTGGGTACCGTTCACCGATTCGGCGAACGGTTGTTGACATGATCGCAATGTGATATCACAATGGCATCACCAAGCGAGCACGGATGCTTGGTCGGGGAGCTGCCCCCCCCCCGAAGGAAACCGGGGCACCGCCGGCGCAGGAATGCACGTCGGCGCATCGCGAAAGGAACCGCAATGAGCGTGGAGAAGAAAATCAAGGCTGCATCTGGTTGGGGGATGCTCGCCGCTTGTCTCGCAGCGTTCGTCATTATCGTCGCTTTGTTCATCGGCGGCATCTGCCTCGCCGTCGCCACGGAAGATTCCGGCGAGTCCATCACGCTTCCGGTCGTCATGGTCATCGTGAGCATCGCCCTCTTCATTGGCTGGTGCATCCTCGTCTCGGGCTTCTTCACCCTGCAACCCGGCCAGGCGCGCGTGTGCATCCTGTTCGGTGACTACAAGGGCACCGTCCGCGACGAGGGCTTCCGCTGGGCGAACCCGTTCTATAGCCGCTCGATGGGCTCAAACAGCGCCACCGAGAATGCCACGGCCGAGGTCATCAGCAAATCTGGGCTCTCGCTCGGCAAGCAAATCGAGACTGCGACCAAGGCGACATCCGCCCTCTCCACGAAGATCTCCGTCCGCGCCCGTACGCTCAACGGCGAGATCCTGAAGGTCAACGACAAGATGGGCAACCCCATCGAGATTGCGAACGTCGTGGTGTGGCACGTGGCCGATACCGCGAAAGCCCTCTTCGACGTGGATAACTACGAACAGTACGTGGCCACGCAGGCCGAAACGGCGCTCCGCCACGTGGCGAGCATCTACGCCTACGACCACGCCGAGGACAGCTCGGATTCCATGGATTCCATCACGCTGCGCTCAAACATCGAGGAGGTCTCGACCGCCCTTAAGCACGAGCTCACGCAGCGCCTCGCGCCCGCCGGCGTCGCGGTGGATGACGCACGCCTCACGCACCTTGCCTACGCGCCCGAAATCGCCCAGGCGATGCTCCGCCGCCAGCAGGCCGAGGCCGTCATCGCCGCGCGCAAGAAGATCGTCGAGGGTGCCGTCACTATGGTGGAGATGGCCGTCGACGAGCTCGGCACCCACGGCAAGATCGAGCTTGACGACGAGCGCAAGGCGCAGATGGCGTCGAACCTCATGGTCGTGCTCTGCGGCGAGAGCGAAGCGAAGCCCATCGTGAACACAGGATCTCTTTACTAGTTTCTAGGGCTGGATGGCAGTGAGCCGGAGGAGAAAACTTCCGGCCCACGCCCCCAAAAGATGACAGTTTCCTCCGGGGAAATTGTCACGCCCGACTCTCAGCAGCAGGTGACCACCATGGCACGCAAGCAGTATCCACTTCGCATCGACCCCGAAATCTGGGAGGCCATCCAACACTGGGCAGATGACGAGATGCGCAGCGCGAACGGCCAGGTGGAGTGGATTCTGCGCGATGCCCTGAAGCGCGCCGGCCGCCTGCCGAAGCAGAACAAGCAAGCATCCAAAAAGCGAGAAACGTAACTGATAGGTTGGCTTTATCGCCCTCCGCCACGCTCCAAGACATCGACGTTTTTCGACAGAATTGGTCTCCCAGGCAGAAAAACTGTCGAAAAACGTCGACATCGTGAGGGAGGGTTGCCCATGGAAGGCAGCCTGTCTGGTTTCTATCATTCCCCCGAAGGAGCCATCATCATGGTCGAAGCCATTCTCGACATCTCCCATTACCAGAAGCGCTATGGCGACACCATCGCCGTACGCGACCTCTCCCTCACCGTGGAACCCGGTGACATCTACGGATTCATCGGCCACAACGGCGCCGGCAAGACCACGCTCATCCGCTCAATCGTGGGCGTGCAGCCGTTCAACCAGGGTAGCATCCACGTCGCCGGCATCGACATCACAGCCGACCCCGTCGCTGCGAAGCGCCTCATCGCCTATGTGCCGGACAACCCCGACGTCTACGAGTTCATGACCGGCCTTCAGTACCTCACGTTCATCGCGGATATCTTCGAGGTGCCCACTCGCGATCGTCAGGCACGCATCGAATCACTCGCCAGCCGCCTTGAACTCACCGATGCACTCGCGAGCCCCATCGCAAGCTACAGCCACGGCATGCGTCAGAAGCTCGTCGTGATTGGCGCGCTTTTACACGAGCCCAAGCTCCTCGTGCTCGACGAGCCCTTCGTCGGCCTCGACCCGCTCGCATCCCACGAGCTCAAGACCATGCTGCACGAGCTGGCAGAGCGCGGCGGCGCAGTCTTCTTCTCCTCGCATGTGCTCGAGGTGGTCGAAAAGCTCTGCAACAAGGTCGCCATCATCCGCAAAGGCGAAATCGTCGCCGCAGGAACAACCGACGAGGTGCGCGGTGACGACACCCTCGAAGAGGTCTTCCTCGAGCTTGCTGAAGAAGCCGATCGCACCGGTGCCAACCCGGCACCTTCCACCAGCAGCGAGCAACGCTAGGAGGCTGTCATGCGAAGTTTCCTCATCTTGATGCGGGTGCAGCTCCATGCGCTCGCATGCTCGCTCATGCCGCACAAGCGCCGCTTCAGCACTGCGCTCACCGTACTCGCCGGCATCGCCCTCGTCGGCCTTGCAGCGCTTTATCTGGTACTTCTTGGCATCACGCTCATAAGCTTCGGCCTCGAGGCGGCCATCCCCGCCTTCGCCGTCGCGCTCAGCGCCCTCGCCGGAGTCATCTTTACGTTCCTTAAGGCGAACGGCACACTCTTCGGCCTGGCGGATTTCGACCTCGTCATGTCGCTGCCCGTGCCGCGCCGCACCGTGGTGGCTTCGCGCGTGACGGCGCTCTATGCGAGCGCCACGCTCATAGGAGCCATCGCCTCAGTGCCACTCTGGGCGGTCTACCTTGTGTTTGCCTCGTTCTCTCCCTGGACTGTCGTGTGCGCGGTGTTGAGCGTCCTGCTCGCGCCCGCCATCCCCACGGCGCTCGCGACGTTCCTCGCGTTTGGCGTGAGCGCGCTTGCCTCGCGCTTCCGCCATGCGAACCTCGTGTACATCGTCATCTCGCTCATCGCGTTCACGGCGATCATGGTCGTAGTGTATGGATACTCGTTCAGCGCGGGCGCAAACAAGGGCGATGCCTCGGCGGAGCAGCTTGCAGGCGGACTTGCTGCGATAAGCGGGCTTTTGAACCTCGGATGGCCGCCCGCCAGCTGGATGGGAAGCGCCGTGGTCGAAGGCTCGGCGCTGGGGCTTGGAGCGTTTACCGTCGCCTCTATCGCCGTACCCGCGCTGGCGCTCGAGATCATGCAGCGCAACTACCTCGCCATCAACGCGGCGCTCACCGCCCGCGTGCGCGCCCGCGCCCTCACCACAGGCGAACTTCGTGCCCGCACCGAGCGCTCCGGCAGCCCGTTCAAAGCACTCGTGCTCAAAGAGTACCGCACGCTGCTCGGCATCCCCTCATATGCGTTCAACTGCCTGTTCGGTTATCTGTTCATGCTCGTCATCGCCGTTGCGCTCAGCGTCATCGGCCTCAAGGAGATCCTGCTCTCCGGCGCGGTGGACGGCGTGGAAATCGGCGCCGCGGAATACGACGCCATCGCGGGCTTCGTGGTGAATCTCCTACCCTGGTTCTTCGTCTTCTGCGCGATCATGTGTCCGAGCGCCGCGTGCTCCATCTCCATCGAGGGCAAGAGCTCGTGGATCTGCGCGACTGCCCCGCTACCCCAGCGCGTGATCCTTGGCGCCAAGCTCGCGTCGAACGCCGTGCCCGTCGCCGCCACCATAGCGGTGAGCGCGCTCGTGCTCTTCGCAAGCGGGCAGGTCGACGCCCTCGGTGCCGCCTGCGTGCTCATCACTGGCTTCGGCGGGTTCTTCCTCATGGTGAACATCGGCCTCTCAAGCGACGTCCGCAAGCCCAACTTCTCATGGACGACGCCGAACGACGTCGTGAAGCGTGGCTTCCCCATCATGATCGTCGTGCTCGGCGGCATGGTGCTCGCATTCGGCGGCGGCGCGCTGAGCTTCGTAATCTCGCTCAACCTTGGTGTCGTGGCGGGAATCGCGTGGAACCTCGGCGTCGGAATTGTGGGCGCGGTGGCAGGCTGGCTCATCTTCCGCCATACCTGCCGTGTGGCAACCTCGTATCTCACCAGGTGATACCACCCAGCCCGACGGGAACGTATGCGTACCCCCGGGCGACCGATCGAGCTCATGTGTTCGGCATGGAGGATGCATAGCGGGCGCGGCGCGTGGTACATACCTAATGGCATTCGATACACGACCGTCGGGCTCGAACGCCACGGCGCACACCGCGCCCGGCAACGCAGAAGAGGAGCATATCGTATGCACACGTCCAAGCAGACTACCGCGAGCACGCCCAAACGCCATCGAATGAGTGGCAGCATCACCTCGCTGCGCACGCCGCGCAAGCGCTCCGAAGACCAGCGCACCAATCTGCGCCGTTCCTACCAAGCGTTCATGCGCAAGCTCGAGGCCGGGGAACCCGTTTCCTCGACGCACCAATCCTGGCCGCGCCGCCCCTACGCCGCCTCAGCCTAATCGCCTGCCAAAGGCGCCAAAGGGGACAGTCCCTTTTGGCAGATGCAACGAAAGCCCGTGCCTCTCCCCGGCACGGGCTTTTTCATGTGACAAAGGGGACGAGGGATTTGGCTGGTGCAGTCAGCCAATAACCCCCGTCCCCAATGGTTGCAATGGTTGGTCGTGTCGACGCCTGTCCCAAATGTCATGACATTGGGGACTGTCCCCAATGTCAGAGGGAGCGGCGGGTGAGGGTTGCGTCGTGGACGATGCCCTTGCTCATGAGGTAGGTCACGAAGAAGTACCCGCCATAGGCCACCACGAAGATGAGCGCCGTGAAGCCCACTGCCCCACCGATCGAGAAGCCGCCGAAGAGCTCGACGAGGTCGATGATCACCGAAAGTGCCACGCACGAGTGCGCGATGCCCAGCACGAGCGGGAACACGAAGAACACCGTCTGCTGCGCGAGCACGGAATGCGCGATGTCGCGCCGCTCGGTGCCCAGCTCAGAGAGGATGCGGAAATTCCCGCTCGCGTCGGCCACGCCCGAGAGCTGCTGGATCGTGAGAATCGCGGCGCACGCCACCACGAGCACGAAGCCGATGTAGATGGCGAGGTACGAGATGAGACCGTTCATGGAGTCGACGCTCTCGTACGTCGTGGTGCGCGTGGCCTCCAACCCCCACAGCGCCACGACCGCGCCGTCGCTATCCGTAAGGTCGCCGTAGCGGCGGTACGCGCTTACATAGGCGTCGCCCTCTTCGGTCGAGACGCCGTCGGCGTAGTCGCCCAGGAAGTAGCTGTAATAGAGCGGCAGCATCGCCTCATCCACGAGCACGTCGGGCACCACAACGAAGCCGGAGTTCATACCGAACATCGCATTCTGGAACACGCTCGCCTCGTAATCGACCGCATCTGCCGCCGGGTAAAGCTCATGCCCGGCGATATCGATCGCCACGCCCTTCGCCATGACAGCGTTGTAGACATCGTTCACCGTCGCGCCCATGTCGGACGTGATAAGGTAACCGTCCTCACCAAGGTCGATCTCATCGAACCCGCGGAACCGCAGGTAGCGATTGTAGTCGCTCTCCTTCATGATGCCGAGCCCCAAGCCCGTCACGTCGGCGCTCTCCGTGCCCGCAGGCAACGGCATGTCCACCGCTTCGCAGAGGGCATTGAGCGTCACAAGCGGTACGCTCTCCCCCAGCGGCGTGGAGTCGTACACATCAACCTGAACGGAGCGACCGATAATCGATGCCAGGTCGAACGGGCGCGCGTCTGCGCTATCGGGGTCAACAGTATCAAGTGCGCTCGCCTTGAGCACGTCGATTGGCTCGCGCGCCACCAAT
>CAJLVH010000093.1 GCA_905210055.1 uncultured Enorma sp.
CCCCTGCCGCTCGACATTGGGTACCTTCTCCAATGTCGGGATAGAGGGGACAGGCCTTGCGTGGGCCTTGTAGATGGAGCAAGTGAGAAGGAGTGCATATGTTATTGAACGACGATTTTCTGCTTACGACTGAATGGGCGAAGAAGCTCTTCCATAACCATGCGGAGCACATGCCCATCATCGACTACCACTGCCACCTCTCGCCCAAGGAGATCTGGGAGAACGAGAAGTTCGGCAACCTCGCCGAGATCTGGATCTGCAAGGACGGCGCCGGCGATCACTACAAGTGGCGCCTCATGCGTGCGGCGGGCGTGCCCGAGGAGCTTATCTCGGGCGACGGCGACGATTACGAGAAGTTCTGCGCCTTCGTGAAGACCGTCGAGCAGGCGCTCGGCAACCCCATCTTCGAGTGGAGCCACCTGGAGCTGCGCCGTTTCTTCGGCATCGACGACGTCATCTGCGAGAAGAATGCCAAGAGCATTTGGAACCGCGCGAACGAGCGCATCGCCTCGGACGATTTCCGTCCGCGCGAGATCATCAAGAATGCCGGTGTGAAGGCGCTCTGCACCACGGATGATCCGGCGGACGACCTTGTCTACCACAAGAAGCTCGCCGAAGTCGAGGATCTTGGCTTCAAGGTGCTGCCCACCTACCGTCCCGACGGCCTCCTGGGCATCGACCGCCCCGATTTCGCCGACTACTGCGATCGCATCTCCGATGCCGCCGGCGTCGACGCGCACAGCTATACCGGCCTCGTCGCTGCTGCCGCCGCGCGCGTGGACTACTTCCACAGCGTGGGCGGCCGTCTTGCGGACCATGGCACCGACGTGGTGCGCTTCGTGCCTGCGACGCCGGAGGAGCTCGAAGACATCGTGACTCGTCGTCTGGCGGGTGAGGAGCTTCTCGAGGTAGATGTCCTCAAGTACCAGACGGCGCTCTGCCTCGAGCTCATGCGCCTCTACGCCGAGCACAACTGGGTCTTCCAGTTCCACATGAACGCGCTGCGCAACGCCAACACGCGCGGCTTCGAGGCACTCGGCCGCGACAAGGGTTACGACTCCGCAGGCGAGCAGCCCGCCCTCTCTCACGAGGTCGCACACTATCTCGACGCCGCCGCGCGCGCCGAGGCCCTGCCGCGCACGATCCTCTACTCGCTCAACGAGAACGACTGGCTCGGCCTGGTGACGCTCATGCAGTCCTTCCAGGGCGGCTGCAAGCAGAAGCTGCAGCTTGGTTGCGCTTGGTGGGTGAACGACCAGTTCGACGGCATGAAGAAGCAGATCACGATGATGGCCGAGCAGAGCCTCATCGCGAACTTCACCGGCATGCTCACGGACTCGCGTTCGTTCTTGAGCTACCCGCGCCACGAGTACTTCCGCCGCGTGCTCTGCCATACCATCGGCGAGTGGGTCGAGCAGGGTCGCGTTCCCGAGGACGAGGATTACCTCGGCAGGGTCGTCGAGGACATCTGCTACAACAACGCGCACGACTACTTCGGCTTCTTCGAGTAGCGAGCGGTAACGAACGGCTTTGGAATTCGGGTGGCGCGGGCTCGGCTCGTGCCACCCGGTTTTGGATTGTAAAATTACCCCAGGGGTTTTTTACATACGAGAAGGGGACGGGTTCATGGCGAAGGTTCTGGCACTCGGCGAGATCATGCTCAGGCTCTCCGTTGGCGGCGGCGTTCGCCTATCCGATGCGTCTGCGTTTGCGGCGAACTACGGCGGAGCTGAAGCGAACGTCGCGATCTCGCTCGCGCAATTCGGGCACGATGCGGCGTTCGCAAGCAAGGTGCCTGTGAACCCGCTGGGTGACGGCGCGGTGAAGCACCTGCACCGCTTTGGTATCGATTGCTCGCAGGTGCTGCGCGGGGGTGCCCGTCTGGGGACGTACTACATCGAAGAGGGCGTGGGCGCGCGTGGCTCACAGGCGACCTACGACCGCGCTGGTTCGGCATTTGCCGAAATGACCGAGTGCGAATGGAACCTCGATGAGCTTTTCGACGGCGTCGAGCTCATGCACATAAGCGGCGTCTGCCCAGCGCTTTCACCTGCATGGCGCGAGCTCACGTTAGGGCTCGTACACGAGGCGGCGATGCGCGGCGTTCAGGTGAGCTACGACGTGAATTTCCGCGGCAAACTCTGGACGTGGGACGAGTGCATGGCGGCATTCCGTGCAGTCTTGCCGTACGTTTCCGTTCTCTCGGCGGGAATCGGCGATGTGCAAAGCGTGCTGGAGCTTGAACGCACGGACTGGACGGAAGAAGCGCTCGCCACCGCATACGGGCAGGTCTTCGCCGCCGCACCGCGTCTCGAGGCGGTGTACTCGACGCGCCGTGTGGTGCATTCGAGCAGTTCGAACGATCTGACTGGGTACCTCATGATGCGCGATGGCGGGCTTGCGCACTCTGCAATGCATCATATCGAGCCAATCGTCGACCGCGTCGGAGGCGGCGACGCCTTCGCCGGCGGCGTCCTGCACGGCCTGCTTTCCGGCTGGGACGCCCAGCGCACGATTGACTTCGGGTGCGCGGCGGGTGCGCTCAAGCACACGGTCGTCGGCGACTGCAATCGCTTTACAGCGGCAGAGGTCGAGCAGTTCATGCGCTCCGGCGCGGATGTGGCGCGCTAGCATGCCGCCTTCGCCCGTCTTGCCTCAATTTCCCAAAATATGTAAATCCGGGCAGTAAGGGCGCTCGCCGGCGAGAACGCCCTCACCGGCGAGCTTTTCGCGTGCCACCCCGATTACTGGCGAGCCACCCCGGGAATCCCGATCAGGTTAGCATTCCGCCACCACGGCTACGCTTTGTAGCCGAAATCTGGGATCTTGTGCCAGCGCTGGCGGAACCAGTGCGCGGCGAGCTTCGGGCGACGGTCGCGGGTGAAGAGACCCTTTTTGTTGCCTTCGACGCGCAGGAGGCTCTGCGACGTGGCGAAGTCGGCGAAGTTCCACACCTGCTCGCCGGCGTCGCAATCGAACGCATCGAAGACCTCGCAGTTCATCTTGTAGTATTCGACTTGGTACTCCTCGGTGTACATGACAGGCGTGGTGTTGTGCAGGCCTGCCACGGTATCGGCACCGAATTCGGTGAACACCACGGGTTTGCCCACTGCCGTCCAGTACTTCAGCTCGCGCTCGAGAAGACCGGCTGCCTTGTCGAAATCCTCGCCACCGCACACGTACCAACCAGCATAGCGGTTCAGACAGATGACGTCGGAGAGCTGCGCGCTCACGTCCTTGGTGGGATCGGGCATCATGACGCTAACGAGCGTGCAGGGACGTTTCTGCGGGTCTAGTTCGCGTGCGAGGTCATAGAGCGGCTTGAAGTAGTCGTAGGCACCCTCGCCGGCGGAGTCGGGCTCGTTGGCGATGGACCACATGACCACGCAGGCATGGTTCTTATCGCGCGCGATGAGATCGCGGATGACGTCCTTGTGATGCTCCTGGGTCTGCACACCGTTCTCGGGATCAAAAGACACGGTTTCCGACCTTTTCTGTGAGTGGTGGAATTGGGGCGGTGAATGGAAGGTTGGGGGCTTAACGAGCGAAAACGTTTCGCCAACACAGGCAATATAAGGCCAAAGCAGGGCAAATAAGACAAATTAGCATTGTTGTTCAGCGGTTGTCACCTATTGTTCACGGAACGTAAGGCAAGCTCAGCCGTCTGTGTAATGGGAAAAAGTAGTATATCAATCTTCACGGTGAACTAGGCGCGGTTGGATGCCGAGCGCTCCTGGCGGCAAGCGTCTTCGCCGCCTCGCACCGTCAGCGCCGCAGCGCAACGGGAGCGGAGCCCCATGTACGCCTGCATCGAGCTCGATCCTTCGTAGCTAAACAAGCTCCGCAGCGGCTAAAACGGTGTTCGAGGGCTGGTTGGAGACGGGTTTCTCCAATCCATCTAAAGAAGTGCCTGCGTTGCACACGAAATGGGGTGGAGCGAACCTGTCTCCAACCAACCTTCCGCAGCGCGGTATACTTTTCATGACTGCATGCCCTGTTTTAGGAGGTATCCCGTGCTATCTGCTACCAGCACCGTTTTGGTTTTCGGCGAGATTATGATGCGTCTCTCGCCGCCCAACCAGCTGCGCATCGAGCAGGCGAAGAGCTTCGACGTGAACTTCGGCGGCGCGGAGGCGAACGCCGCGCTCTCGCTCGCGTATCAGGGCGACAACGCCGCGTTCGTGTCGGTGGTGCCCCAGAACCGCATCGGTGAGTGCGCCCTGCGCTACCTGCGGAGCTACGGCGTCGACACGTCGCGCGTCGTGCGCGAGGGCGACCGCCTGGGCAGCTACATCTTCGAGGTGGGCGCGAGCGTGCGCGGCAACGGCTGCGTCTACGACCGCAAGTATTCCGCCATCAACCTCGCCTCGCACGAGGCGCTCGACTGGGATGCGATCCTGGAGGGCGTCGACCTCTTCTACTTCTCGGGCGTGACACCGGCGGTATCTGAAGAGATGGCCGTTGCCTGCGAGGAAGCGCTCAAGGCGTGCCGCGCTCGGGGCATCGTGACGGCGTGCGACGTGAACTATCGTGGCAAGATGTGGAGTCCAGAGCGCTCGCAGGAGGTCATGGCGCGCTTGCTGCCGCACGTGGATATCGTTATCGCGAACGACGAGGATGCGCCGGCGGGCCTCGGCATGACCTGCGTTTCCGGTTCGCTCGCACATGGCATCGCGGAGCGCGACGATTACGTCGAGATGGCGCGCCAGATTTGCGCGAAGTACGGCTGCTCGCAGGTGCTCTCGGTCATTCGCGACATCGCGAGCGTCGAGGATTCTCGTTGGATGGGCATGCTCTACAGCGCGGCGGGCGATACGCTGCTCGCCGGGCGCGCGAACGCGGACGCCGCTCCCGCAGGCTCCGATGACGCCGGCGCCTGGTGGTTCAGCCCCGTCTACGACGTGCACGTGCTCGAGGGCGTGGCTGCGGGCGACGCGTTCAGCGGCGCCTACCTGCATGCGCTCCTGCACGGGTATGCCCCGCAGACGGCGATTGACTACGCCATCGCGGGGTCGGTGCTCAAGCTCACCATCCATGGCGATTCGAACCTCGTGACGGAGACGGAGATCGCAGCGGTGGCGGCTTCCGCCGGCGGCGGCACCCGCGTCGCGCGATAGCTCGTATAATGAAAGCCTGTAAACTGTTTACGTTCCGATGAAGGGAAGCAATATGTTCGAATCGTTCTACGAGAAACTCGAGAAGCTCGGCATCGTGCCGGTCGTCGTGCTCGACAAGGTCGAGGACGCCGCGCCGCTCGCGCATGCCCTCATGGCGGCCGGTATGGCATCTGCCGAGGTCACATTCCGCACGGATTGCGCTGCCGCGGTGATCGGAGCCATGAAGGAGGCCGAGCCCGATATGTGCGTGGGCGCGGGCACCGTCCTTACCATGGAGCAGCTGTCCGACGCCATCGCCGCCGGTGCCGAGTTCATCGTGAGCCCTGGCTTCGACGAGGAGATCGTGGCCGAGTGCATCGACAAGCAGGTGCCGGTGCTCCCCGCGTGCGTCACTCCGAGCGAGATCATCCGTGCACTCAAGTTCGATTTGCACGTGACGAAGTTCTTCCCCGCCGCGCAGTACGGTGGCCTCGACACCATCAAGGCGCTTGCTGCCCCGTTCGTCGGCCATCGCTTCATGCCCACCGGAGGCGTGAGCACGAAGAACGTCGAGGAGTTCCTGTCCTGCCCGTCCGTGATTGCGTGCGGCGGCACGTGGATGGTCAAGGCATCGCTCTTCGCCGACGGCGACTTCTCCAAGGTCACAGAGGAAGCTGCCGCCGCCATGGAGATCGTGCGCCGCGTACGTCCTTAGCGTCCCGCCCGACATTGGTGGCAGCACCCAATGTCGTGACATGCGGAGCAGGCTCGCGAAATGCAGGGCAGGCTCCCGTTAGGTATTCAGAAGGCCCCTGCCAGAATATGGAGGAAATCATGAGCAAGGTCCTCGTCTTTGGACACCAGAATCCCGATAACGACGCCATCATGTCGGCCGTCGTGCTCGCCCAGCTGCTGAATCAGGTTGAGTTCGGCGGCAACGAGTACGAGGCATGCGCGCTGGGCCCGCTTCCGGCGGAGTCCGCAAAGCTCCTTGCCGAGGGCGGCCTGCCTGAGCCGCGCCAGCTCGATGCCATCGAGCCCGCTGCCGAGGGCGAGGATGCGCAGCTCGTCGTGCTCACGGATCACAACGAGCCCGGCCAATCCGTCGCTGGCCTGGAGAACGCCACGATCTTCGGCGTGGTTGATCACCATCGCTTTGGCAACTTCACCACGGCCGCGCCGCTCCACATCGTGGCGCTCCCTTGGGGTTCCAGCTGCTGCATCGTGGCGAAGCTCTTCGACGTGCTTGGGCAGCAGCCCACGGACACGCAGGCGAAGCTCCTGCTTTCGGCCATGATGACCGACACCCTCATGCTCAAGAGCCCCACGACGACCTCCGTTGACCGCGTGGTCGCCGCCAAGCTTGGTGAGCAGCTCGGCGTTGACCCGGTGAAGTTCGGCATGGAGGTCTTCCTCTCCCGTCCCTCCGGTTCGTTCACGCCCGAGCAGATGGTGGGCAACGACATCAAGCAGTTCGAAGTGGGCGACAAGAAGCTGCTCATCGGCCAGTACGAGACGGTCGACAAGACACGTGCCCTCGGCATGATTCCCGAGATTCGCGAGGCCATGCGCGCCTATCAGGCCGAGAAGGGCGCCGACGGCATCGTGCTCTGCCTCACCGATATCATGGAAGAGGGTTCGCAGGTGCTCTTCGAGGGCGAGACGGCTGTGGCGCAGAAGGGTCTGGGCATCGAGGACGTGGCCGAGGGCGTGTGGATGCCCGGCGTGCTCTCCCGCAAGAAGCAGGTCGCTGCGCCGATTCTCGCCGCTGCCGAATGATAAAATGGTGTCAGACACCAAATTATCATTGCGGGCAAATGGCCGGTTCGAAGCTGTGGATTCCCTCTGGATGTGCACGGTGGGCACTACCGCGCCGCTACGGCAGGGGTAACAATTGATACCAAGGTGGGCGTCTGGGCAAGGCGCCCATTTTTGTTGACCGATTACCTAGCCGAATCACTCGGCCGAACACCAAGGAAGGAGCGGCGACGCACCCATGGCGAAGCTCAATCAAGATGCGACTCAGGCCACGCGTCGGGCGAGGGCGGTCGAGCGCAAGGTACTTGTGCGCAAGCCGGGACGCGCCGCCTCCGAGTTCGGGCCGAAGGCGGATCGCCTCGTGAGCGCGCGGCAACGCAAGCGCCTGGAGCGTCGCAGCGCGCTCGAGGCCATTACCGGTAACGGCGTCATTTCCGCCTGCGTGATGATCATCGCTGCTGTGGCGGCGGTGGTGTGCGCGAACACCGACCTGTATTTTCCGCTCCACGAGTGGTTCGCTCGCCCGGTCGTCATCGGCATCGGCGGCTGGGAGTTCTCGCTCACGTTCGAGCTCTTCGTGAACGACTTCCTCATGGCGATCTTCTTTTTGCTCGTGGGGATCGAGCTCAAGTACGAGATGACCGTGGGGGAGCTCCGCCGCCCGCGCCAGGCGCTGCTGCCCATGCTCGCGGCGGTGGGTGGCGTCGTGGTGCCCGCGACCATCTACGCGGTGGTGAACCGGGGCGGAGCCGTCTACGGCTGGG
>CAJLVH010000094.1 GCA_905210055.1 uncultured Enorma sp.
CCGCCGAGGCTCGAGATGCCCGTACCCACCTGGCCGAGCGCGCTGCCGAGGGCGAGGTTTCCCTGGCCAAGCTGGTCAACGGCGCTCGAGAAGCCCGTAAGCACCTGCGGAGTCGCCGCGGTGCCGGTGGCCAAGACAGCAACACCCCGGCCAACGAGCCCGTCGCTTGCGAGCTGGTCTACCAATGTTGAGATGCTCGCGAAACCTGCGCCCGGCGCAAGCGCGCCCTCATCATCGACGAGCATCATCTTCGCCGCGATCACGGCGTGCATCGCCGTCATAACGGAATCAGAGCTCTCATCGCACGAGGCAGAGATGAGCCCGGCCGCTGTAGAGGCGCGCTCGGCAGAAGACAAGAACGCAGCCGCGGAGGTATCGAACGATTCGGCGGCAGAATACGCATCGTCGAGGCCTTCTGCGGCGGATGCCGCAGACGCGCTCGTCTGCTCAGCCTGCTCGGCAAGCGCCGTAGCATCCTCGTCCAACTGGGAAGATACCTCGGCGTATGTTGAAGCGTCCGTTTCGAACTGCGCGATGAGTTCCCGCTGGGATTCATCGGGCTCCTCGGCTTCGAGCGCTTCGGCAAGCTCGATGATGCGCTGGGTTTTCGTGTCGACCTTTTCGCCGTGGGCGATGAGCCGCGCATAGGCGTGGACCTTGAGAAAAAGCTCGATGATGCGCTCGCGGTCGAGCCACTCGCCCGCGATATCATCGATCTTCCGAGCGTCACCGACGAGACCTCCGGTGCCGTCCGATCCCACGGCCGCCTCGGAAAGGGCATCAGCCTGCCCGGCAACCGTCTCGACACCCGAGCGCGCGCCGTCAATCCCATCGCGCACGGCTGTGGCAGAATCGGATAGTCCGGGCGCAGCATCAGACATCTCGGTTGCTGCTGCAGAAAGCCCGGGCACCTGCTGCGAGAGCACCGTTTGCAGCTGCACCAGGTCGCCCAGCGACGCACTTGCGGCGTCAAGCGAGCCGGATGCCTGTGTGACCAAGGCAGATAGCCCCTGATGCAGGGAAGTAAGCCCCGAAGATACCCCTTGGGCTGCGGAGACGAGCGCCTCGTACTGCTCCGCAGTCGAATCCATGGCGTCGGCGACGGTCGATGCGCCCGCGCCCGCCGCGGTCACGCCGCTCGCGATGGCGTCCACGCCCTGGGCGAGCGCGTCGGTGCCGACGGCGGTCTGCTCGAGCCCTTCAGCGATCGCGCCCGTCCCCTGCTCGAGCGCGTCGTAGGCGCTATCGAGCATGACGGTGCCGTCCGCCGTGAGCGACAACGTGGAAGCCTGGCCGTTCACGCTGTTCAAGACCCGCAGCATGTACTGCTCGCCCAGATTGGCGCGCAAGCGCGACTGCACCTGCTTGAGCGCAGCGGAACCGGCGCGCGTAGCGAGCACGTTCTCCGAACCGGTCGAGATGATTCTAATCTGGGCGCGCGTGGGGTCGGAGCCGTCCACGCTCGCGACCCTTTCGGAATAATCCGCCGGAATCTCGAGCACGAGGGCATACGTGCCATCGGCAAGACCGGCGAGCGCCGTATCCTCGTCCACGGCATCCCATGCGAGTTCAGAGGAATCCATGAGGTCATCGACGAGCTCTGCACCGGAGTTCACCGTCGAGCCACGCGCGCCGTCAATGCCCTCGTCGAGGTTCACGACCGCGACGGGAATGCGCGCCTGGCCGTCGAGCGCAGGCGCCGTCGCCGCTGTGAACACGAGGGCGAAGACGGCTGGCAGCGCGAGCATAAGAACGAGCACGAGCGCGAAGCGACGCGACGCAAGGCGCGCGCTCACATCGCGTACGGCATCTACGAGCAGGCGAATCATGCCATCACCTCATCTGCCGAAGAATCCATTTCCAGGGGCGCGGGCTCATCGAGCAAGAGAGCGCTCGACGCCGCATGCGTCGCACGCTCCTCGCCAGTCGCAACGACCACCGCGAGCGCGTACTCGGAAGCGTATGCGCGAAGGCATGCCATGAGTTCGCACGCGTCGTTTGCCGAAAGACCGCTCACGAAGGGATCCGTGAGGTCGATGAGCGCGACGCGGGGCTCGCCGGCGAGTGCTAGCGCGGCGGAAAGGCGGGCGCGCGGCGCTGGATCGAGCCGGGATACCTGCTCGCCCGCGCGCGTGGCGACACCCATCGCGGCAAGCAGCGGCAGGGCGTCGGACGTACCTCCCCGGGGGCTGCAAAGGCGCATCTCGCGCGCGACGGCTTCTTCGACGGTGCATACGCTTTGAACAGGAGCGACGTGCTCGAACACGCCGAGTCCCGCTGTAGTACGGGAAAGCCGGGTGCCGAGGCCGAAGGGCAGGGTACGCGCCGCCGTGAGATCGGTGCCCGCGACGACGAGCGTGCCCGAAGTCGGCCGCACGAGCCCCGCGATCGCAAGCAGAAGGTCGCGCGCCGGCGCATGCGAGGACGAGAGCACCGCGAGCACCTCGCCTGCGCCAACCGAAAACGACGCGAACTCGAACGAGCGGTACGAGCGTTTGGAATATGAGATGTCGTGCGCGCGCACGACGGGCTGTTCGTTTTGAGCCACGGGGCCTCCACATACGTTCGCGGCGCGCATGTTGCCGGCGCGCCGCGAGAAGCGAAACGTTTCTACATTAGTACCCCATTTTGCCATGAAATGGCCGCACACTTCGTCTATACCTATGCCGTATAATGCTTACGCCGGCCGGCAAACGACGAGGCGGCCGGTTCGCAAACGATAAGGAGCAACCATGACCTCCCCCGTCCGCGTCCGCTTCGCCCCCTCACCCACGGGCAAGCTCCACATCGGCGGCGCGCGCACCGCGATCTACAACTGGGCGTTCGCCCGCGCAAACCACGGCACGTTCATCCTGCGCATCGATGACACGGATCCGACGCGCTCGACCGACGAGAACACGCAGATCATCCTGCGCGCCATGCGCTGGCTCGGCCTCGACTGGGACGAGGGTCCCGATGTAGGCGGCCCGTTCGCGCCCTACGCGCAGACCGAGCGTCTGGATCTGTACCGCGAGGCGGCGGAGCGCCTGCTCGCCGAGGGCAAGGCCTATCCCTGCTTCTGCACGCCTGAAGAGCTCGAGGCGGATCGCGAGGCCGCACGAGCCCGCAAGGATCCCTTCCAGGGCTACCAGCGCCGCTGCCGGAACATCCCGGCGGATGAGGCGCGCTCCCGCATGGAGGCCGGCGAGCCCTACACGATCCGCATCAAGGTGCCCGAGGACCGTGGTGACGTGGTGATCGACGACGCCGTGCACGGGCGCGTGGTCTTCGACGCCAAGGAGCTCGACGACTTCGTGATCTTCCGCTCCGACGGCACGCCCACCTACAACTTCACGACCGTCGTGGACGACGCCGCCATGGGCATCACACACGTGATCCGCGGCGACGACCACCTCTCGAACACGCCGCGCCAGGTCATGGTCTACGAGGCGCTGGGGGCACCTGTACCGGTGTTCGCGCACATCTCGATGATCCTGGGTGCCGACGGCAAGAAGCTCTCCAAGCGCCACGGCGCGACGAGCGTCGAGGAGTACCGCGATGCCGGCTACCTCTCGGATGCCTTCGTGAACTACCTGGCGCTCCTCGGCTGGTCGCTCGACGGCGAGACCACGGTAATCCCACGCGATGTGCTCGCAAGCCGCTTCAGCCTGGACCGCATCTCCAAGAACCCGGCGACCTTCGACCCCAAGAAGCTCGATTGGATGAACGCCGAGTACATCAACGCGATGGGTGACGAGGAGTTCACCGATAAGATCATGCTGCCCGCGCTCGAGGCGGCCGGCACGCCCGTGATGCGCGAAGCGCACCCTGCATGCTGGTGGGCGCTTCTCGCTTCGATCGTACGGCCGCGCACGAAGATGGCGCCAGACGCCGCGCAGGTCGCCGCTCCCATCTTCGCCACCGCCGCCACGCTTGCCTACGATGAGAAATCTGTGGCAAAGGGTCTCGCCAAAGAGGGCATGGGCACGGTGCTCGACGCCGCGCGCGTGGCGCTGGGCACGGTCTCGGCCGATGACTGGCACGCTGCCGAGATCGACGCCGCGCTCGAGCCGCTGCCCGATACGCTCGACTTGAAGAAGCGCGTCGTGTTCCAGGCGGTGCGCGTGGCCGTGTGCGGCACCATGGTGAGCCCGCCGCTCGGCGAGACCATGGAGCTCATCGGCCGCGATGACTGTATGGCTCGCATCGAGCGAGCACGCGAAATGGCGCTCTAGCGCAGAGCGCGGCCACACCTGGAGCGAATGCGTACCGAACGGGTGCGTCCCCGGCGGATGCTTTCCGGGTTTTCCTGCGCGGGTGAGGTTTCCTCTTGACTGGGGGTCAAGGGGCTTTGGCGGTACTCCCCGCGTGAGCGCGGGTGCTCCAGCTTCGGATGCCTCGCGCTCCATACACCTTACGTGTTTCCCGTGTACGCGGGGCGGAAGCGGCATCGCCCGCGTCCGTCTCGCTTTTTGTCCGCACGACATGGTACTGGTATAGGAGGAGATACCGCGGCAAGAAGGAGGAAGCATGGCAGAGCGCATCCAAGACACGAAACGCGACTATGACGGTGCAGACGAACAGAGCGTGAAGGGCGGCTGCGATACGCAAGCGGAACGTACGCTCGTCATCGGCGATATGCACTGCAAGGAGGAACCCATCCTCGAACGCGTGGACGCGGCGATCGAGCAACTCGGCTGCGGGCGCATCGTGTTCTGCGGCGACTACGTAGACGAATGGCACTCGAACCTCCTCACCATGCGCGATGCCCTCGACGCCCTGCGCACCTGGGTGCTCAAGCGTCGTGCGGACGGCCTGACCGTCGACCTCGTGACGGGCAATCACGACATGCAGTACCGCCTGCGCGAAACAGGACCGGGCACGCACGCGCCGCTCTTCGACGAAGTGGCGCACTTGCTCGATGAGCTTAATGTGCGCGCGGCCACAACCGTGGGCAACACACTTGTCACCCATGCCGGCGTCACACGCAGCTGGGCGACGGACTGCCTCGACCTCGCCGAGGGCACAGACGCGCAAACCATCGCCCGGCAACTCAACTCCCTCCTCGACCATGGACAGAAAATCTCGCTGCGCATGCTCGCCATGGCGGGCGCGGGCCGCGGCGGCTACGAGCTCCCCGGCCCCCTCTGGGCGGACCGCTCGGAACTCGCGCACGACCCGCTTCCGGGACTCGACCAAATCGTCGGGCACACGCCGGTGGAATCCATCGACCTGTGGAACATCCCGGCCGAAGACGGCGTCCGCACCGGAGCGCGACTCGTGTTCTGCGACACATTCAGCCTGAAGAGCAATCTCTCGCCTATCGGAGACGGCAGCATGCTCCTCGTGGAGGGCACGGGCGTCCGTGCAGTCACCGATGAGGAGCTCGGCCTTACCCCCTGGCCGGCTACCATCTGGGATTGGATGACCATCCACGTTCTGCCGTTTTTGGGTTAGAAAGGGGGGGGTGCGCCATGACGCGTACCGAGACGGCGCGAGTCGAGGCATGCGATGCGCCGGGCATCGAGCGCATCCTGCGCGGCGGCTGGGCAACAGACTTCAAGGCGGTTCTGCTCGCGCATGAGGTGCCCGCCCTGTGCACGCTAGACGAGGCGCTGCGCGACCGGCCGGTGACGCGGTTTCTCGTCTATAAGCTGTTCGCGCACTGCAATGTTTACACGATCCAAACATACTGCGGAGAGAAGAGCGCGGAGTACGAAGCATCGCGGGCCGCGCGGACGCTGCTCGCCGGCGCAGCACGGGAGACGGGCACGAACATGCGCCTGCATCTTAACAAGAAACGAGATGAGCTCGTCCTTCCGACGGGGTGCGCAGGTAGCGCGAGCAGCGAAGCGCCGTACGCAATTGCAGACTACGATGTCATGAATTCCGTGGCTCTGCGTTTCAAAGACTGCAAACTGGGAACGACGTGGTTCAGCCTCATGAAACTGCTCGTCGACCTCGACGCTCTGGGGCTTGGGCAGGATGCAGACAAGGACATGCTCTGCGCTGCGGTCGCGGAGCGCGTCGAGGGTGCACAGGGCGACTCCGCACGGCTCGCCACCTTGTTCCGCGACGAACGGAAGGTCATCGTCGAGAGGCTTGGTGCGCAACCGCGGGTCCACCAGGCGCAGATCTACGAGGCGCTCGCGCACTATACGGACCTCACCCACACCATCGGGAACTTTGGCCTCATACCCTTCGGTCATCCGGGAACGCGCCGGACCTTCAACCCATGGAAAGGCCGCGGCGGCGTTACGGGTGACCGCCAAGATTGCTTCCTCGAAGCGCTTCGCAACGCCTGGGGCACGTTCACATGGAAGCTCTCGGACGGCTCCGAGGTGCCCTGCGCGGAGGTCATGTCCTTTCCCGACTATATCCGCGCAGCGCAGCTTGAGCTCTACTGCGTGGGGCGCGAGGTGGTCGAGACGTTCCTAGATGCAGCGCGTCACGAGGACGCAGATGGCATCATCGCTGCCTACGCGCATGTCGAGCAGGCATGTACGAACATACCGGTCGACCTCGATAAGGAATTCCCCAGCGAGCCAGCCGGGGTCGCCCACCTTAAGGGCGCAACACTGCGCATCGAAGCGCGCGGGCGGCTCATCATGGCGCGGTACCGGCACTGTCAACGCCAGTCCATTTGATACAATCGGCTCGGTTCATCAACGCGATCGCGCTCGGCGCATCCGAGCGGTTCGTTCGCGCCAGCACAAGGAGGGGCAATGTCGGGCACATCCGCTGCACCGTCCGCATTCGAAATCTTGGGCCCGATCATGGTCGGACCATCATCGTCGCATACCGCAGGGGCGCTCCGCCTCGCGCAGGTGGCGGCTTCGCTCATGGAAGCGCCCGTGGCACGCGTGCGCTTCGTGCTGCACAACAGCTTCGCCCACACCTATCGCGGACACGGCACCGACCGCGCGCTCGTCGCGGGCATCCTCGGACTCGCCACCGACGACGAGCGCATCCGGGGCGCCTTCGACCTCGCTGCCGCACGTGGGCTTTCCTTCGAGTTCGTGCAAGGTGCGGACGACTCCCACCTGCACCCCAATACCGTCGACATCGAGATGACCGACGACACGGGAGCATCTCGCTCCGTGCGCGGCGAGAGCCTGGGCGGCGGGCGCATCCGCCTTTCGCGCATCAACGGCGTGAGCGTGAAGATCACCGGCGAATACGACACGGTGTTCGTGGCGCACCGCGACGCCCGCGGCGTGCTCGCCGCCTTGACCGTGCTGCTCTCGACCTATGGCCTCAACATCGCGTTCATGCGCACCTACCGTACGGAGCGCGGGGGCGCTGCCTACACCGTGTTCGAGCTCGACGACCTGCCGCGCGGAAGCCAGCTCGAAGCGCTCCTCCAGGCGCTGCGCGGACACGAGCACGTTGAGGTTGCGACGCTCATCCGCATGCCGGGCACCACGCGCACCCCCGATGGAAGCGAGCTCGCATCCGACTTCTCCGATGCCCGGGAGCTTCTCGCCCTGTGCGAGCAGGCAGCTGCCAGCATAGGCGCTATCGCGCGTGCCCGCGAGGAGGAGCTCTCCGGTGCCGATGCTGCAAAGAAGACGATGGAGCGCGTCATCGCCGCCATGCGCGCCGAGACCACC
>CAJLVH010000095.1 GCA_905210055.1 uncultured Enorma sp.
GGGTACGTTTGTGTCGTTTTCGACACAAACGTACCCGTCCCCAAAGTGACGCGACCAGAGCGCGCTGGTATACTCGCAGCGTATACGGTTTAAGGAGGCCAACTATGGCTGCACATGCGAACGAAGTGAACGCCGGCGCGGTGTCGCCCGAACTCGACGAGATGGTTTGCGACCTGATTGGCTACATGCTCGACGAGCTTGCTGAAGGGCGCGACCCGGGCGTGCTCGCGTGTGCCGAAGATGCCGGGTCGGGACGTATCGATGCCGCGTTCACCGAAGACGGCGAGGAAGCCTGTCTCGAGGCGGCGCAAGCATTCATCCGCGATAACGCACGCGGCAACCGCGAAGAGGGGTTGGGTGCCATCGAGCGCTACGCCATTGCCTATGCGGGAGCCGTACGACTCGAGAGCCGGTATCAAGATGCCGTGCTCGTGAGCTTCTATGAGTGCGGGCTCCACGATGAGGACGGGGCTCCTACGGGATATTCGGCATATGTGCTCTTCGAGGGCGCGGGCGATGAAGAACAGTTCGCGTGGAGTGACCCCGAGCCCGCCGGGGAAGAGCCGCCGCTCATTTAGCTGCGGTATTTGCGCGGGCCGGTGCCGCTTGCCTGGCTGCCAAAATGGGACTCGGTAGAAAGTTTATGGGTGCCGTGGTTATCGATGGCACGTTGCGCTCGCAGGGCTGCCGTTTAGCGATATAATCTGCTAGTTTGCCGAACACTGCTAGCGTTTTTTCATTCGTTGTGCAAAGGAGCACCAATGCGCGTCGAGAACCTGAGGAACATCGCCATCATCGCCCATGTCGACCATGGTAAAACTACGCTCGTAGACAAACTGCTGCGCGCGACGGACGCGTTCCGCGCCAACCAGCAGGTCGAGGACCGCGTGCTCGACTCGAACGACCAGGAGCGCGAGCGCGGCATCACGATCCTCGCCAAGAACTGCTCCATCGAGTACAAGGGCGTGAAGATTAATATCATCGACACCCCCGGCCACGCCGACTTCGGCGGCGAGGTGGAGCGCGTGCTCAAGATGGCCGACGGTGCCCTCTTGCTCGTCGACGCATTCGAAGGCCCCATGCCCCAGACGCGCTTCGTGTTGCGCCACGCCATCGACACCGGCCTCAAGATCATGATCGTGCTGAACAAGATCGACCGCCCGGGTGCCGACCCCGATCGCGCCTACAACGACTGCCTTGACCTCATGGCCGATCTTGGCGCTACCGACGAGCAGCTCGACTTCGCCATGGAGCATGTGGTGTACGCGAGCGCGGTGAACGGCTACGCGCGCCTCGATCCGGCTGCCGACGGCGACAACATGTACCCGCTGCTCGACATGATCGTGCACGAGATGCCCGCGCCCGAGGTTGACGAGACGGCGCCGCTCGCCATGCAGTGCATGACCATCGATCATTCCAGCTACGTGGGACGCATCGGTATCGGTCGCGTGTTCTCAGGCACGATTCACGACGGCGACACGATCCTCGTGGTGAAAAACGACGGTTCCAGCTCTACGGCGACCGTGAAGCAGCTCTTCACCTTCGACTACCTCGGTCGCACGGAGTGCCAGGAGGTGCAGGCGGGTGACATCGCCGCTGTGGTGGGTATCGAGCGCACGGACATCGGCGATGTGTACACCGATCCGGAGAACCCGGTGCGTCTCGACCCCATCGAGATCGATCCGCCTACGCTTTCCGTCGTATTCGAAGCCTCGACCTCGCCGCTCGTTGGTCGCGACGGCGACATCGTAGGTGCGCGTCAGCTTAAGGAGCGCCTCGAGCGCGAGGGCGAGAACAACGTGACCATGCGCATCGAGGAGCTCGAGGATAAGAGCGGCGTCGAGGTCTCTGGTCGCGGCATCTTGCACCTTTCCGTGCTCATGGAGACCATGCGCCGCGAGGGCTTCGAGTTCCAGGTGGGTCGCCCGCGCGTGCTCATCAAGACCGACGAGCACGGCAACAAGCTCGAGCCCGTCGAGCAGGCCGTGGTGGAGTGCCCAGAGGAGTACTCAGGCAAGGTCATCGAGGTGTTCGGCAACGCTGGCGGCACCATGGTGAGCATGCACACCGGTACCACGGTGACGCACATGGAGTTTCGCATCCCCACGCGCGGCGTCATGGGCCTTAAGAACCGCATTCTGAACGTGAGCCATGGCGAAGCCGTGTTCTACCATACGTTCCTCGAGTACGGTCCCTATGCAGGCGAGCTCGGCGGCCGCAACAATGGCGCCATGATCTCCATGACGACCGAGAAGGCCGTCGCCTACGCCCTCGGCACGCTGCAGGAGCGCGGTCAGCTTTTCGTTGAGCCGGGTACCGAGTGCTACGAAGGCATGATCGTGGGCGAGCGCAGCAAGCCGGGCGACATGGTGGTGAACATCGCGCGCACAAAGAACCTGGGCAACCAGCGTTCCTCGACGGCGGACATCGCCGTGCAGCTCACGCCGCCGCGCACGTTCACGCTCGAAGAGGCGCTCGAGTACATCACCGACGACGAGCTTGTCGAGGTCACGCCGAAGAACATCCGCCTGCGCAAGCGCATCCTGAACGCGACCGATCGCAAGAAGGCCGCCGTCCGCGCCGGCCTGGTGAAGAAGTAAGGCGAGCAACCAAAGCGTTTGCAGAGGTTGACCCAATTAGGGACAGGTGCATTTTGGGACATCGTGCGCGGGCGTCGGATGTCCCAAAATGCACCTGTCCCTAATTGGGTCACCTCGCATGCAGGTGATCTGCGTCCTTACTAAACCATGACGATGGCTTACGGCAACCTGAAACCGTTCTGATGCTGCACTCCTATCCTAGTTCCGATTCATGCTGACTCGCGCTGGCGGCGCGATAGAGGGGAGCATCATGGCGGTGTCTGGTATCAAGGCTGTGCTGCGGCGGCTTCGGGTGGTTGCGGGTAGAGGAGGCGCGCGCCTTGCGGTTGTGCTTGCACTCGTCGTTGCCACGCTTTCCGCGGTGTATCCGGCTTCAGCTCGGGCTGCGGGCGATGTGTCCTTGCAGCCGGTCGACGGCTTCACCTTCGGCGTAATGAGCGATCCGCACTACTTCCCAGCTGAGTATCAGGGGACGCGCGCCGAAGCCTACCAGAATCAAACCTCGGGCGACCTGCGCCTCATGGGCGAGAACGAGGCGCTTACCACGGCGGCGGCCGACCAGATGATTGCAGAGGGCAATCTTCCGAGCGTGCTGCTCGTTACGGGCGACCTCTCGAGTGAGGGCGAGCAGGCGAGCCACGAGGGTTTTGCCGAACAGATGGCGCGTCTACAGGATGCCGGCGTTGCGGTGCTCGTAATCCCGGGCAACCACGACCTCTACAACGACAGCGCCATGACATTCCAAGACGACACGCAGGTACGCGACAACGGAACGGGCGAGCTCTACACCACCGAGGCAGAGTTCCGCGAGATCTACGCGACTATGGGCTACGACGAGGAGGCCACGAAGGCCGCTTCCAATGGCGCCATCGAGAGCATCGATTACTACAAGCCTGTGAGTAACGGCGAGGTCGCAGATTGCCAGGGCGGCCTCTCCTATGTGGCGCGCACGAATGCCGGAGTGGCCTTCTTGATGATCGACACCGAGGTCTACACTTCAACGGCCAGGGCAAGGCTGCCGGTAGCGGTGGCGGTATGATGTCGGACGAGCTGCGCGCCTGGGTGAAGTTCGAGGCCGCGAAGCTTACCGAAGAGGGCTACACCATCATCGCCGGCGTACACCACCCGGTGCTCAACCACCAGACCACGGCGGAAACCGAATTCATCACCGATCGCATCGACGTCCAGAGCGGCGAGGGGACTGCCAAGGACAACTCCAACATCATCGCCACGGAGCTCGCCGACGCGGGCATCCACTACGTGTTCTCTGGCCACATGCACGAGAACGACGTGGCGAGCTACACCACCGCGGCGGGAAACACCATCTACGATATGGAGACGGGAGGCCTGTGCGCCTACCCCTCGCCGTATCGCCTGGCGGACGTGACCACCACCGAGGCGGGCGAGATCTCCCTGAGCCTGCAGAGCGTCAGCGTGAAGCAGGCACCCATGAACCAGAAGCTCGACGCGCCCAACGGGGAGCTCGTCGATACCGAGCCCGTGGATGTGCAAGAGTACGAGCGTAACGCCATGTACGGCGATCGCGAACCCGCGGAAACCGGTGAGTCCTTCATCACGCGCCTCGTCATGCGCTATGCGGCGCGCTACCTCGACCAGCTCGTGGATATCCCCGGCGCGCTCCAAAACATTGCGGGCATCGACCTCTACGACCTGCTCTTCAACAGCTTGCTCCCGAGCGTCTTGGGCGAGCCCCTCACGCTCGATCTAGGCGGATCGATCGGGGTCATCGAAGTTTCCTACGATACGGCAGGTGTCCACCTGAACCCCACGAGTGGCCTTGCGGGGGTTCTGAGCAGCTACACCGTGCGTTCCGAGGACATCCAGACCGAGGTGCAAAGCGTCCTCGACCAGATTGAGGCGAACTATATCGCGAACGGTCGCTTAGAGCAGGAGATTTCCGCACTCCTGGAGAACGTGGGTGACGTGAACCTGCTGAACCCCGAGAACCCCGTCGACACCTCGGGCAGGTGCTATACCCTGCGCCAACTGCTTCAGGATATGTTCCAGCGCCATAATTCGGGCGAAGATGCAGAGCCGATGTCCGCGGAGATGCAGGAGGCGCTCGAGAACCTCGCGTCGAGCCCCATCTTGCAGCGCAAGGTGGAGCAGGTGCTGAGCGAGGTGCTCTTCCCGCTCATCGATGAAGTGCTCGCCAACACGCACATCAACCTCGACACGCTCTTCGGACGGAACGTCCTGTGGAGCACCGCGATCGAGGCGGTTATCGGCGCGGGCAGCAATCCGAGCATTGCGCAGGTGCTCGACAAGTTCGGGCTCGACCTCACGGGTGAGGGCGGCGTGCTCCAAGGGCTCATCGACCAGTATCTCACGGCAAGTGTGTATAACCAGATCGGCGGGCTCGTGAACGCTATGGTGAGCGGGTTCGCCGCAGACGGTGACGGCCTCGACGACGTTGTGGACGGCGAGGCGGTCGTACTCGAGGCGAGCATGAACCCCGAGGCCAACCCCACGCAAGAAAACGGAGCCTTGCCGAGTCAGGTGAGCATGTCGCTCGATGCGGACGGCGAGGCACACTCTCGCAACTTCAGCTGGTATACCTCGACGGATATCGAAGGGTCTGATGTCCAGGTCGTCTCGGCCGAGGGCATCGAGAGCGCCGATGACGCGGCGACCGTTATGGAAGCCGGCGGAGAGGGCGTGACCTCCGCGAGCGGTGCCACGCAGGTTGCCAACAAGGCCAAGGTGACGCTCAATCTCATTCTCATCACGAACTACGAGATTGTGCAGGAGAACCGCCACACCGCGACGGTCGAGGTGCCCGCGGGCGATTTCTACTACCGTGTTGGCGATGCCGGGCGCGGGTTCTGGACGGAGCCGGTGTTCGTCGACGGCGATGCCGAGGATGCCGATGAAGGCTATACGGCTATCGTGGTGGCAGACTCGCAGGGCGCTTCGCAGGCAGATTACGATGCGTACGAGCAGGTGCTTGCCGAGGCAGAGGAGAGCACCGTCGACGAGGCGTTCGCCATCCACCTGGGCGATATGGTGGACGATGGCGCCAACGAGAACTATTGGAACTGGCTTATGAACACGGACGCCTCCATGGCGGTGGCGACCATGCCGGTTGCTGGCAACCATGAGGCGCGCCAGGACGACGACGCGCTTGAGAACGCCGTGGCTGCGCACTACAACGTCGACATCCCCGAACAAGACACCTCGACGGGCATCTACTACTCGTTCGTATATGGCGACGTGACCTATATCGTGCTCAATACGAACGACGGTGATAGCGCGGTGGGCCAGGCGCAGCGTGAATGGGCTGCCGGCGTGGCCGACTCCGCCGAGACGACGTGGAAGGTTCTCATCACCCACAAGGCGCCCTACTCCAAGGGATCTCACCAGAATGACGCCGATGTTGTCGCGCTGCGCGGCTGGCTCAATACCTTCTGTACGCAGTACGACATCGACCTCGTACTCTCTGGCCATGATCACACCTACATGCGTACGCCGGCGCTTTCGAACGGCGCCGAGGTCGAAGCGACCACGACGACCGCCGTGGATAGCGAAGGCAACGAGTACCAAGCGCTCGTGAACCCATCGGGCACCACGTTCGTGATCCCGTCGACTTCGGGTTCCAAGTACTACGATATCGTGGAGAACGACCTGCCGTGCGAGGTGTCCTGGCAGGGATACCAACCTGTTTGGTCGACGCTCAAGATCGAGGGCGACGCGCTCTTCTGGCAGAGCTATGCCTATGACGCCTCGTCCAACACGAGCGCGCTCATCGATTCCTTTGCCATCGCGAAGGATGATAACCTCACGCCTGCCGAGGAAGTCATGCGCTTGATCGAGAAGCTGCCGGATCCCGATGCGGGTTCCGAGGACATTCTCGCTGCGCAGCAAGCCATCGAAGAGGCGCGCGCCGCGTACGAAGCGCTCGAGGAAGCCGATAAGGAGCAGGTGAGCAATCTCTCCAAGCTCGAGCAGCTCGAGCAGCTCGAGCAGCTCGTTGAGGTCTATCAGGACATCGCGGGCAAGGAGACCGTCGACCTCTCGACCGGCATCTATTACGACGGCCAGAATGATGACGAGGGTCAACGCCGCGAGGCCTTCAAAGAGGCCATCTCCAATCCCGAGGTGGGAACGATCATCCTGCCCGGCGACTACTCGACGGCGATTGGCGAGTACAGCGGCAACACCTTGAACAACCAGTACTACACGGTCGATCACAACGTGGTGATCAAGGCGGCGGACGGCACTCAGGGCTTCGCCGATCTGCGTCGCTGCGGCTTCATCGTCACGGACGGCGCGACGCTCGTGCTCGAAGATGTCAAGCTCCAGGCTTGGCAGAAGAAGCCGTTCATCGGCAGCACGACCCCAATGAACATGATTCGGGTCGAAGACGGCACGCTGATCGCCAACGGCAACACATCGGTGCTCGTGAACCGCGATAACGGCTCCACGGATGGGTTCAAGGACGAGAGCTGGCGTGGGCACGCCATCATCGTGGGTAACCCCGATAACAGCTCTGCAACCGGCGAGCGCGCAGTGTATCTCAACCTAAGCGATTCCGGCACCATCTCCGGCCTGCGCGATTCGGTGGTGCAGCATGCCGCAAGCTCGAGCGCGGACGACCATGTCTACATCAACGGCGGCACGTTCAACACCATCTACAGCGGCAACAGTTCGGTGAACCTGTCCTGTGGGCTCGATATCACCGGCGGTACCTTCACGAAGGTGACGTCTTATGGCGACCTTGCCGTCGACGGCGGCACGTTCAACGGCGGGAGCGTGGATTACCCCATCTGGATGGGCGATGGAGCGAACCTCTATATCGGTGACGTCGAGGGCATCTCCGCTGGTACGACCGGCAAGCTGTTCCATGTGACGGGCGAGCTCCACATAGCCGACGCGGCACTTTCAAAGCTGTCGGGCACGAGCCTTGCGATTGAGGCGGGGCAGGGGA
>CAJLVH010000096.1 GCA_905210055.1 uncultured Enorma sp.
GAGCCCATGAAGAGCGACGACGTCTTCTCGACGTCCATCCGCGATCAGGCGCTCGCAGCGGCGGAGGAGGCAGACGTCGTCCTCTTCGTCGTTGACGGTTCCGTGGGCGTCACAGAGGAAGACGAGTCCGTCGCGCGCATGCTCAAGCGCGTGAAAAAGCCAATTCTGCTCCTGGTGAACAAGCTCGATAACCCTGCACGCGAGGACGAGCGTCTTTGGGAGTTCTACTCGCTTGGCATCGGAGATCCAAGACCCATCTCCGCGCATCACGGCCACGGAACGGGCGACCTGCTTGATGAGGTTGTGGCGCTTTTGCCCGAAGAGGAGGATAGCGAGCCTGAGCTGTACCCGGACGCGCTTGGCGTAGCGATCATCGGCCGCCCGAACGCCGGCAAGTCCTCGCTCTTCAACAAGGTCATCGGCTCTGAGCGCTCTATCGTCTCGGACATCGCCGGTACCACGCGCGACGCCATCGACACCTATATCGAGCGCGACGGCCGCCGCTACCGCTTAGTGGACACGGCGGGCATTCGCAAGAAGAGCACCGTTTACGAGAACATCGAGTACTACTCCATGGTGCGAGGGCTTCGGGCCATCGACCGTGCCGATGTGGCTCTGCTCGTCGTGGACTCCGGCGTGGGCATGACCGAACAGGATCAAAAGGTCGCAAATCTCGCCATCGAGCGCGGCTGCGCCCTCGTGATCTTGCTCAACAAATGGGATCTTCTCGACGATGACTACAAGCGCGAGAAGGCGCTCGACACCGTCGCCCGCCGCATGACGCTTGCGCCCTGGGCACCCATGCTGCGTATCTCCGCGCTTACTGGTCGCTCGGTCGAGAAGATCTGGAAGCTCATCGACGAGGCTGCCGCTGAGCGCGCCAAAACCATCTCGACCTCGGCGCTCAATCGCTTCCTCACGGGACTTCGCGAGTTTGGTCATACGATTGTGGATGGCAAGCGGCGCCTACGCATGCACTACGTCACGCAGACCGGTACGAACCCGCCGGCGTTCACGTTCTTCGTGAACCATCCGGACCTTGTGAACGACACGTACCGTCGTTACGTCGAGAACCGCATGCGCACGGAATTCGGCTTCAAGGGAACGCCCATCCGTCTCTATTTCCACAAGAAGAACGACCGCAACGGGACGGGGGAGTAGCATGTATGGCGTAAACACCGCCGTCTATGCCACGCTCGGCATGATGCTCGTTTCTTATCTTATCTGCGGCATCCCCTTTGGGAAGATTCTTGCGAAGGCGATGAGCCACAAAGACCTTCAGCACGAAGGCTCGGGCAATATCGGAACCACGAACGCGCTTAGAGTGGCTGGTCCCAAGGTTGCTGCCATCACCCTTGCGTGCGACCTGCTCAAGGGCACGATCTGCATGAGGGTTGCCATGACCATCCTATGGGATATCCCGTGGGCTTCGGAGGTGGATGTCCAGCTCATGGTTGCCTTCATCGCCCTCGCATGCCTCTACGGTCACATTTTCTCGCCGTATCTGCATTTTCACGGCGGCAAGGGCATCGCCACGGGCGTCGGCATCCTCTTCGGCTTCTTCTGGCCGCTCGCCATCATCCATCTTGCCATCTTCATCGTGCTCGTCGCGATCACTAAATACGTTTCTGTTGGCTCGATCGTTACGGCGGCACTCGTGCCACTTACGGTCTCGATACTCGTTCCCTATCTTCCACCTGCCGTCATCGCGGTATGGGCGGTGCTCGGATGGAGCGTCGTCGCCGCGCACCATGCCAATATCGGCCGGCTCCGTGCCGGCACGGAATCGAAGATCTCGTTCGGTTCTAAAAAGGAGGACGCATAGATGAAGATCGCAGTCATCGGTGCTGGTTCCTGGGGAACGGCAATTTCCGGCGTCGCTGCCGTTCGCGCCGAGGACCTCGTGCTCTGGTCTCATGACGAGCCCGTGCCCGCCGGCATCAACGAGCATCACAAGAACCCGCTTTACCTCACCGATTACATCCTTCCAGACAACGTTCGCTCCACCGGCGACTTCCACGAGGCGCTCGATGGCGCGGACGGCGTCATCATCGTCGTGCCGTCGCCGTTCATCCGCTCGACCATCCATGCCGCGGCGAGCGAGTTCGCGCCCGATGTTCCCGTGCTTGTTCTTACCAAAGGCATCGAACCTGGTACCGGCAAACTCATGACGGAAGTCGTGGAGGAAGAGATCGGCAACCCCAGCCGCATCGCTGCGCTCTCTGGCCCCAACCATGCTGAAGAGATCTGCCGTGGCACACTTGCGGCGGCGGTCATCGCATCCGAGCATCCCGGTGTGGTCGAGTTCTTCAAGAACCTGCTCATCTCACCGAATTTCAGGCTGTACGCTTCGAGCGACGTGGTGGGCATCGAAACCTGCGGCGCGGTGAAGAACGTCATAGCCATCGTCTGCGGTATCGCCGCGGGATCGGGCTACGGCGACAATACGCTCGCGCTCATCATGACGCGCGGCCTTGCCGAGATTAGCCGCATCGTATGCGCGCGCGGCGGCGATCCCATGACCTGCATGGGCCTCGCCGGCATGGGTGATCTTGTGGTGACATGCACCTCGCCGCACTCACGCAACCGCTCCTTCGGCGTTGCCTTCGCGCAGGGCGAGTCGCTCGACGAGTACCAGGCTCGCACGCATATGATCGTCGAGGGCGCCGCCGCGGTGAAGAGCACGGCTGAGCTCGCACGCGAGCTGGGCGTCGAGGCGCCCATCACGAGCTGTCTGGAAGCCGCGCTCTACCACGGCATGACGCTCGACGAGGCACTCGAGACGCTCGTGAACCGCGAGCCCACCGAGGAGTTTTACGGGCTCAATCGAGAAGGCTGCTAACGCGCGGGACACCGCCTACGCCTCCGCAATTCTCGCACACCAGCTAGGAAGGGATCCCCATGCAACACCGAGCGCTTATCTCGCCCTCGATCCTCTCTGCCGATATCGCGAACCTTGAGCGCGACCTCGCGCGCATCTCGAGTGCCGATCTCATCCATATCGATGTGATGGACGGCCACTTCACCGGCAATCTCACGTTCGGCCCGAACGTCGTCGCCGCATGCAAGCGCGTATGCACGGCGCCGCTTGACGTGCACATGATGGTCACGAACCCGGATGCCACGATTGACTGGTATCTCGATGCGGGTGCAGACATCATCACCGTGCATGCGGAGGCATCCACCCACTTGCACCGCACGATCGCGCATATCAAGGAGCGCGGGGCGCAGGCCGGTGCGGTTCTGAACCCGGCCACCCCCGTCGGCCTGCTCGAGGACATCCTGCCCGACCTCGACATGGTGCTCCTCATGAGCGTGAACCCCGGGTTCGGCGGGCAGAGCTTCATCGAGGGTTGCTATGCGAAGATCGCGCGCCTACGCGAGCTTTGCGAGCGCGTCGGTGCGCACCCGCGCATCGAGGTGGACGGCGGCATCTCCGAGAAGAACATTGCCAAGGTCGCGGCGGCGGGTGCCGATACCTTCGTCGCAGGTTCTGCAGTCTATAACGCCGAGGATCCCAACACGATGATCGCGCATCTGCGCACGCTTGCACAGAACGCCATCGAGGCTGCGCGATGATGCTGCCTGCTGCGCACATCAACCTCGATTATGCCGCATCGACTCCGCTTCGCGCCGAGGCGCTCGAAGCGATGCGCTCGTACGACGCGTCTCCGATTGCAGGAGCGAATCCCAACTCGCTCCATACGCTCGGCCGTGAGGCGGCGCGGGCGCTCGAGGCGGCACGGCGTTCGGTTGCTTCGTCGCTCGGGTGCGGCGTGCGACCCCAGGAGGTCATCTTCACCTCGGGCGGCACGGAGGCAAACGTGCTCGCGCTGTTCGGCATCGCCGAAGCGGTGCGCGCAAAAGATCCCGCCCGCACGCGCATCGTCGTGTCTGCGATCGAACACGACTCCATCCTCGATAACATTCCAGCTCTGCATGCTGCAGGATTTGCCGTCGATATCGTGAAGCCGAGCGCGCGCGGCGTCATCGAACCCGAGACGCTTAACGGGCTGCTCGATGATCACGTTGCGCTCGTATCCATTATGTTCGCGAACAACGAGACCGGGGCGCTCCAGCCGATCGAAGAGCTTGCCCGCGCCGCGCACACCGCGGGCGCGTACGTCCACACCGATGCCATCCAGGGGTATCTTCATGCACCGCTCGACGTGAACGCCCTTGATGTAGACGCCTTGTCGCTCGCCGGGCATAAGGTTGGAGCGCCGGTTTCCTGTGGGGCGCTCTATCTGCGCCGCGGTACGCCTTTTGCCCCGCGCTCCCGCGGAGGCGGCCAAGAGGCGGGAAGACGCCCGGGAACGCAGGACGTGCGCTCGGTGCTTGCGCTCGCCGCTGTCGCAAGCGCCCTTGCTCCTGGCGTAGAAGGGGAGTGGCTTAGGCTTCGAACCCTCTCGGATGCACTGTACGCCCGGCTGCTCACTTCACCGCGCATCCATGCGACGCTCGGATCGCCCGTTCCCGCAGGCCGTCTCGGTGGGATCGTGTCCATCTATGTTGACGGTTTCGAATCGGAAGAGCTCATCTTACAGCTCGATCAGCACGGCTTCTGCGTCTCTGCGGGTTCGGCCTGCTCGAGCGCGAGCGCACAGGCGAGCCATGTGCTCACCGCCATGGGACTTGCCGGTGATGCCGCAAACGGCTCGCTTCGCATCTCTTTCGACGATCGCGTCGATCCAGAGGCGCTCGATGCGTTCACGAAGGCGCTTCTTACCATCGTGGAAGGATGAGGGCTGTGAAGGTCAAAGAGCTTGAAGCTCGTCTCTTCGAGATGTTTCCCCGCGACGCCGCTGAGGATTGGGACCATGTGGGTCTTTCGGTAGGGGATCCAGAGGCCGAGGTTGAACGCGTCTTCGTTACACTCGATGCGACCGTTGAAGACGTTCGGGCCGCCCACGATGCCGGTGCGAACGTGCTGCTTACGCATCATCCCGTATACATCGATGCTCCGGAGGCATTCGTCCCAAAAGCGGGCGCATACCCGCAGGCATCTGCCGCGGTCTTCGCGGCGGCACGCTTCGGGGTGAGCGTGCTCTCGTTCCACACGAACCTCGACCGCTCGCATGAGGCGAGGTCTGTCATCGCGCGGCGATGGGGGCTCGATGCGCTCTCCTCACTGGAGCATGCGGACGATGCCGGTGCCACTGGGTACGGCGTGCTCATGGATGTTGAGTGCCTTGCCCTTCGCGACCTTGTTGAACGCGCTGCAGCGGAGTTCTCGGTGGAACCGCGCGTTTGGGGAGATCCCGGTCACGTTGTGTCACGAGCCGCGTATATGGGCGGCAGCCTTGGTCATTTCGGTGAGCTTGCCCTTGCCGCGCACGCAGATGCCATTATCTGTGGAGAGGCGGGGTATCATGTATGCCAGGATCTCGCGCTGCGTGGCGTTGACGTCATCCTGCTTGGCCATGATGTCTCGGAGTACCCGTTTTGCGCGGTGCTCGCGAATGCATGCGCCGAGGCAGGCGTTTCGACCGATGAGATCGTAGTTTCGAGGTTCCGCCGTCCGTGGTGGACCTATATGAAGGGATAGTCTGCATGAACGATGGAACTCGCTTGCTCAAGCTTCAGGAGACCGATCTTGAGCTTCAGCGTCTTCGGCTCGAGCTTTCGAAGCTCCCTGAGCTCGTCCAGCTTGCGCGCTTGCGCAAACGGCTCTCGCTCGCGCGCGAGGAGATGCTCAAGGTGAAGGGTGAGCGCAAGGACGTGGAGACCGATCTAGCAGATCTGGCAGAAGAGGAAGCATACTATCGCAAGCAAGTCGACGGGGTGCAAGCAAAGGCTGCGCGTCTCACTGATTACCGAGAGGTCCAAGATCTTGAGATTGAGCTGTCGAACCTCGCGAAGGCGCTCGATAAGGTCGCTTTCGACCAGCGTGATAGGAACGAGAAGCTTGAACGCGTGCTCGCACGCGAGCAGCAGGGCATAGCCGCAATCGAGCGCCTGGAGGGCTCTGTGAAGTCCTGCGCGGTGCGCGCCCGTGAGGTGGCAACGGACATCCAAGAGAGGATTGCCGAAGCAGAGCAGGCACGCACCAAACTCCATGGTGAGCTCAACGAGGACCTCGCGCATGCCTATGAAGAGGCGGCTCGGGCATTCAACGGGCTTGGAGTCGAGGCACTCCGCGACGACGTGCCCACGCTCTGCCGCACGAAGCTCATGGAGTCCTCGCTCAATGAGGTCACGCGCGGCGATGCGATTACGACGTGCCCGTATTGCCACCGCATCCTCGTAGTTCATGAAGAAGATGACGCCTCGTGAGCGGGGTACTCGAGGGGCACTGCGCGCTCGTATGTGTGACAGGCTGCATCGCTGCGTATAAGGCGTGCGAGCTCGTTCGCGAACTGCAGCGGCGCGGCGCGCGCGTGAAGGTACTCATGAGCGAGCACGCTACGCATTTCATCGATCCCATGACGTTCCGGGCGCTCACGCATGAGCCCGTGGCACTCGGCTTGTTCGATGATCCGAGCGATCCCATCCATCATATCTCTCTCGCGAAGGAGGCCGATGTCATCGTCGTAGCACCTGCAACGGCGAACGTGATCGCAAAGATGGCCTGCGGCATCGCTGACGACCTGCTTTCGACAACGCTGCTCGCTGCGACGTCTCCCATCATCGTGGCACCCGCGATGAACTCGAACATGTGGCGCGCTGCGGCGACGCAGGAAAACATGCAGCGGTTGCGCGAGCGCGGCTTCTTGGTTGCGGGACCTGGGAGAGGCTACCTTGCCTGCGGTGATGTCGACGAGGGAAGACTCATCGAAATTGAAACCATTGCGGATACCGTCGAACAGGCGCTCTGCGAGTCAAGCGCACTAACAGGCGAGCGCATCCTCATCACAGCAGGTCCAACGCATGAGCCAATCGACCCCGTTCGTTTCATCGGCAATAGGTCCTCGGGTAAGATGGGCGTTGCGCTCGCGCGTGCCGCACGGGACATGGGTGCCCAGGTAACGCTCGTGCTCGGGCCTGCCGATGCGACCGCGCCATGGGGTGTTGACGTGGTACCGGTCGAGACGGCCGCGGAGATGCATAGTGCGGCGCTTTCGGCCTTCGAGGACGCGACGATGGCGATCTGCGCTGCCGCAGTCGCCGATTATACGCCGGCACAGCCTTCGGATCACAAGCTCAAGAAAGGCGTCGAGACGCTTGATAGGCTTGAGCTTGTTCCGACCGCAGACATCTTGCACGATCTATCCGCTGTAAAGGGGGAGCGCCTTGTCGTAGGCTTCGCTGCCGAGACGGGCGACCCGGTTGCCTATGCCCAGGCTAAACTTGCGCGAAAAGGGTGCGATGCCATCGTGGCGAACGATGTCACCCGTTCTGATTCCGGCTTTGGAACAGATACGAACAAGGCATGGTGGATCACCACCGACGGAGCCGAGGAGCTCCCCGTCTTATCAAAGGACGAGCTCGCTCGAGAAATCCTCCGCCGTCTCAAGTAACACTCCCAGCGTCACTTTGGGGACGGGTTAGTTTGTGCCGGAGGCGTCACTCTGGGGACGGGTACGTTTGTGTCGTTTTTGA
>CAJLVH010000097.1 GCA_905210055.1 uncultured Enorma sp.
CCGCCGTGAGCAGCCACGGACTCGACGCCCATGCCGACCGCGATGGCACCGGCCACGCCGGAACCGATCATGGAAGCGGGGATGAAGCGCACCGGGTCAGCAGCGGCGAAGGGAAGCACGCCCTCGGTGATGAAGCACAGACCCATGGGGAACGCGGTAATAGCGGTGTCGCGCTCGGTCTGGGTGAACTTGTTGCGGGCGATGAGCGAAGCGACGAAGGCGCCCACGGGAGGAGTCATGCCGCCGATGATCTTAGCGGACATAGGACCATAGATGCCGTCCGCGCCGAGCGCGTTCGCAGCCATGGAAGCGGTCTTGTTGATGGGGCCGCCCATGTCGAAGCCCATGCAAGCGCCGATGACGGCACCGATGATGGCCTTGGAGCCACCGTTGAGCGAGATGATCCACTGCTGGAAGACGTCCATGATCCACGCAAGCGGCTGCATGAAGACGCAGAGGAAGAGCATGCCGCACACGAAGGTGCAGAGCACGGGCATGATGAGCACGGGCATGAGGCCGGCGCACCAATGCGGGAGCTTCCAGGTCTTCATCCAAAGCAGGAAGTAGCCGATCACGAAGCCCATGAGCAGGCCGCCCAGGAAGCCAGCCTTGGACATGGTGCAGACGTAACCGATGATGAAGCCGGGGACGATGCCGGGGCGCTCAGCGATGGCATAGGCCATGTAGGCGCACAGGATCGCGACGGCGAAGTTCATGGCATAGCTGGAGAGCATGTTGACGCCCCACCAGAAGCCGCCCCAGGTGAAGGGCTCCATGCCGGTGAATGGCGTGGCCCAGGAGCCGGAAACCTCAGAGTAGAAGTCACCGATGGCATAACCGCCGAAGCCCTTTGCGAGAGCTCCGAGGATACCGCCGGCAACGACCATGGGGATCATGTAGGAGATGCCCGTCATGATCGTCTTCATAACGCCGACCTTCTTGATTTCTGCCATGGAACTCCCTCCTTTCTTGTTCTATGCGGGTTCCCCCGCTTGAGCCATATGGCTCGGTACACCAACTTTGAGTTCGAGGTGATGCTACTGGGCGAGTTTCTTCTCGATGGTAGCGATCAGGCTCTTGGGGTTCTTCATAGCGACGCTGATCTTGATGTCGACGACGCGCTTACCCTTGAAGCGCTCCATCGGCACCTCGATGTCGTGAGCGATGATCACGACGTCCGCAGCTTCAATCTCCTCGGGAGTGAGGACATTGTCCGCCCCGATGGAGCCCTGCGTCTCGATCTTGCACTCATGGCCGGCAGCCTCAGCGGCGTCCTTGATCTTCTGGGCGACGATGTAGGTGTGCGCGATGCCAGCGGTGCAGGCGGTAACGCCAACGATCTTCATGGTTCCCTCCTCTTCAAAGTCCCTTGGGGTCTCCCCCACTTCGATGCACGGCTTTCCGTGCACCCTATCTCGCGGCGAGTTCCCCTACTCGGCCGTAAGAATTGCGATGATGTCTTCCTTGGTCTCGGCGTGCTGCAGCTTCTCGACGAGCGCCTCGCTGCCGATCTTGCCAGCAAGCTGGGCGAGCAGGCGCAGGTGGGTCTGCTCGAAGCCCTTGTCGTCGGAGACGCAGAACAGGAAGAACAGGTTCACGGGCTCGTCGTCGTAGCTCTCCCACTCGACCATGTGGTTGGAACGGCCGATGGCGATGGTGTTCTGGAGCACCGCGCTCGACTTGCCGTGCGGGATGGCAACGTGGTTGCCGGCACCGGTAATGCCCATGGACTCGCGGACGTAGATGTCCTTCACGAACTGATCGACGTCGGAGATGTAGCCGCCATCGAGCAGGAGATTCGCCAGCTCGTGCAGGACCTCGTCCTTCGTCGTGCCCTGAACATCGAGGCTGATGATGTCCTCGTGCAGAACGTCGCTCAGTTCCATATGTCTCCCTTCGTTGTCCGGGGCCGGTGCCGCCGGGTTTTTACTCACTCTGTAATACGACGATTGCACTCCTTGCGGAAGTTGCGCATCGGTGAACGTTCGGTTTTCGAACGTAAACGGTAGCTGATTTTTCAAAATTTGAAAAGGTCTTGATTTGAGAAGCGTCTCTGGCGTATTGTTTTTGCAGGTAATTGACTGTTTTTTGAAAAGCAATATGGGATCTACGAAGGAAAATGACAGTTAGGAAAACTTTCGTTTCTCGATTTTATTTATAGTATTTGACGTTTACGCCATATATTTTTTTCGTTTTTCTTCGATACGACGATTTGGCGACGATAGGCACGGAAACGGACGGACAGAGAAGGGATGCGCAATGGATCAGTTCAGGATCGACGGTAAGGTGGCCCTGGTCACGGGAGCTTCGCACGGAATCGGGTTCGGCATCGCGGTGGCGCTCGCGAAAGCGGGCGCGAAGGTCGCGTTCAACTGCCGCACCGCCGAGCGCCGGGACGCGGCCGTCGAGGCGTACCGCGAGGCGGGCGTCGAGGCGACGGGCTATGTGGGCGACGTCACGAACGAGGCGCAAATGCGCGAGATGCTCGCCGATATCGCCGAAAAGCTGGGGCCGGTGGACATCCTTGTGAACAACGCGGCCGTCATCAAGCGCGTTCCCATGCACGAGATGGATGCCGAGGACTTCCGCCGCATCATCGACACGGACCTAACGGCGGCCTTCATCATGTCGAAGCTGGTGCTGCCCTCCATGATGGAGCGCGGCGGTGGCAAGATCATCAACGTGTGCTCCATGATGAGCGAACTCGGGCGCGAGACCGTGAGCGCGTACGCCGCGAGCAAGGGCGGCCTCAAGATGCTCACCCGCAACATCGCCTCCGAGTACGGCAAGTACAACATCCAGTGCAACGGCATCGGGCCTGGCTACATCGCCACCGAGCAGACGGCGCCTCTGCGCGAGCCGCTGCCCGATGGTTCGCGCGCGCCCTTCGACGCGTTCATCATCTCGAAGACCCCGGCCGAGCGCTGGGGATCGGTGGAAGACCTCATGGGTCCCGTGGTCTTCCTCGCCTCACCGGCGTCCGACTTCGTGAACGGCCACATCCTCTATGTCGACGGCGGCATCCTCGCCTACCTCGGCCATCAGCCGGAATAGCCGCATGCCAGATCATGTCAAATAACCCCAGGGGTTTTTCGACATGCGACCTCTTTCGCGCACCGCTCCTCTCCCCGGGGCGGTGCCCTTTTATATCGAAGTACTCTGTCGAATCACCCTAGGCGGTTTCGACAGAGTTGCGGCATGCGGCCGCTACACGTTCGCGTCGATATGCGTCATCCACTGGCGGCCGCTCCGCCGGTCCGCCGACCCGCCGATGAGCTCCTCGCCGGGAATGAGCACGCCCTTGGGCGCTTCGTCGGCGATAACCAGGCGCGTGTGCGTGCGCGACGCCTCGACCGCCTGCTTCATCGCGCCGTCGGGGTCTTCGTCCATCACAATGACGTCGAAATCCGCGATGCTGGCAAAAGAAATGAAGCTCGGACGGCGCATCTTTGAGGTGTCCATAAGCACGATGTGACGATTCGAGTGCGCCAACATACTGCGCTTGATCTCCGCGTTGCCCGTATACTCCGTCGCGAACCCCTGCTGCGGGTCAAACGAGTCCGTTCCCATGAACGCCTTGTCCACGTAGAGCCTGCTCAAGATGTCGTTCGCGATGGAGCCGGTGATGTAGCGGTGGTTCTTGCGGAGCGCGCCGCCCAGGAGCACGACATCGGCATGGGGCAGGTTCGAATCGGCGAACGTTGCGATGGAGAGGTCGTTCGTCACGATGGTGATGTCGTGCTTGCTGCCGAGCAGGCGGACGAACTCGAGCGTCGTCGTCCCGGAGTCCACGAAGAGCGAGTCGCCGTTTGACACGAGTCCTGCGGCGCACTCGGCAACCTTGCACTTGGCATCGACGTTGAGGTTCATGCGCTGGTCCGGGTACGAGATGGTGATGGTGCGCGTGATCGAGACGGCACCGCCGTGCGTGCGGCGCAGCTTCCCGGCGCGCTCGAGCTTGTCGAGGTCGCTTCGGGCGGTGACCTCGGAGATGCCGAAATGCTCGCAGATGTCCGCCACGTGGATCGAGGTGCGGCTGTTCACCTCGTCCACGATCATAACACGGCGCTCATCTGCAGAAACCTTACGCGGCTCCTTATCGTCCGTCTCCCACATGGCCGGCACCCTCCCCGTTTGAGCGCTATGCGCGTTTCGTTTCCGAAACCATTATGCGTCAAACCGCGCAGAAACGAAAACGAGGCACTTGCCCCAATGTCCCAATAAGGGACAGGTGCATTTTGGGACATGACGGCACAAAATGATAATTTCAGTACCAGGTACTGAAATTATCATTTTTATCTTGGCCAGCGCTCCTCCGGGGAGGGCAACTGCGGGAACTCGACATAGGGCTCGTCCTGGTACCAGTAGGCGACGGTCGCCACATCGTCCTGGCGCTCGAACAGGCCGCGATGGCACACGCCGATCTGCTGAAGCGTCACGCGAATGTCCTGCTCAAAGTGGATGGGATCGGGAATGTGCCACCGGTAGAACCCACGCATGGGCGGGACGTCGTCGTTGTGGTAACGGTTGTACACCGTCGTGTCGCGGTTCGCGTAGAACGGGTATCCCAGAAACGGCGTGCAGTAGTTCTGCTCGACAGTCTTGCCAGTCTCGTGGGACGCGAAGCTCCACGCGCCGCCGAAGTAATCCTCCGTACCCGTTCCGCAGATAGTGGGATACTCATCGTCACCGTCGAGGTAGAACTTCATCTCGCCTTCGCCCCACCAGTAGCGCTCGAGCGTAGAAAGCGCGAGGTACGTCCCTACGTACTGGCCGCGCCCCCGCACGTTGTCGAGCACCACGTAATCGCGCCCCTTCTGCGTGAGGCGTTCGCGGCGCCACTGGGCGTGGAAGTACCCAGCGTTCTGTGGCACCTCGCCCAAGCAGTAATCGACCTGGTAGAAGAAGGACGAGATCGCGTTCTTGTGCTGGTTCTCGAGGGTGATCCTCGCGTGGCACTTGAACGGCATGGGGAAATAGCAGTTGAGGCCGCGGTCGGGGATGACCACGATGGGCAGCGAGTTCACCACGCAGCCCTGGCCGAGCCCGCAGCAGAAGAAATCGCCCAGCGGCACCTCGACGGACGGGCGCGTCTGGCCGTCCCAGTAGAAGCGCAGCACCAGGTCGCGCAGGACAAAGCAATCGGCATCAGTCGTCTTGTCCTTGACGGTGATCCAGATGTGCTGAATCGTGCCGGGGCCTTCGATATCGGCGAGCTCGACGGTGTCGCCCGGCTGGATGCCACGCAGGCACGGCGACCCCTTGCGCGACGGTCCGAGGTCACTCGCCGCCATGCCGCCCTTGCCCTTCTCGCCGCGACGGTTCTCGCCGTTAATCGCGCGAGACTGCCCACCGGTGATGAGCGCAACAGAGTTCCAGTTCATATCGAGCATGATGAATCCCTTTCTCGATGGTGCTCGGGATGTCAAATTACCCCAGGGGTTTTTCGACACGACACGCGCGCCGAGCGATATCGGTTGTGGCAAACCCCCGGGCATGTCGAAAAACCCCTGGGGTAATATGACATCCCCCTCCGGCCGAGCCGCCGTCAGGCAAGGCCGAAATGCTGCAGCGCGGTGGCGACGCCGTCCTCCTGGACAGCATCGGTCACATAGTCCGCGCAGGCGCGGGCGGCGGGCAGCGCGTTGCCCATGACCACCGCTACATCCACGGCGGAGAGCATGGTCACGTCGTTTTCGGAATCCCCGAACCCGTACACCGTGCCGAACTCGATGCCGCGCTCGCGCAGCGCCCGCCAAATGGCGCGCATGCCTTCGAACTTGTTGATATCCGGAACCGTCATCTCGTGCGCGCCGATACCTAAGTCGGATACGACGAAGTGCTCGCGGATGAACGGCATGGCCGGTTCCAAGCGATTGAGCAGAGCGGTGTCGAACACGATCTTCGCGACCTTGAACGAATCCGGCTCCGCAAGCAGCGCTCGCACGCCCTCGATGTCGACACGCCGTTCCTCATGCGCCTCGTCGTCGAACAGCGACGGCACATCCGGCCAGCTCAGGGTAATGCCGCTCGTAGCCGTCTCGAGATATGCGGGCATGTGCACCCGTTCGAACACATCGACGAGCTCGCAGATAAGCTCATGCGGAATGCTGCGCTCGCGAATCACCTCGCCGTCGAACTCCACGTGCCCGCTGGCGAGCATGATCTTGCCTGCGAACGGACAAGCAAGCACCGCGGGCGAAACCGATATCGGCGGACGCCCCGTGCAGAGCACCGCAATGTTCCCGCGCCCCACGAAGCGCTCGATCGCGGCGCGCACCGCGGGCGTTGGTGCGGAAAGCTCATGTGGGATGTCGTCGTGATCCCACGTGAGTGTGCCGTCGACGTCGAAGAACGCGACCGCCGGCAGCGTATCCTCGCGCCTGATGCGCCCTGTGGCATCCACCTGCAGCCGCACGTCCGCCGCCGCACTTCCCCGGCGCACCCGCTCGACGTTCCTGCCGTCGCTCGCCTCGAAAAACGCTTCCGCCTCGTCGCGACCCATGCCGCCGCGCACCTTGCGCGCAACGAGCCGCTCATGCAGGAGCGACGAATCGGCGTCCAAAAAGACTGTGCAGTCGGCCAGCTCGACGAGCCCGCGCCACGGCTCCTCGTCGAGCAGTAGGTAGTTTCCCTCGACGAGCACCACGGGCGCATCGATCGTTATTCCCTCGGACACCACGTCGTGCTCGATGCGGCTATAGACCGGCCAGCTCACCGGGCGTGCAGAGGTACGCGTCTCACGCACCTTCTCGATGAACGCGCGCACGTCGAAGGTCTCGGGTGCGCCCTTGATCGCGCGGAGCGGAAGCGTGCGGCCATCCGCCAACGTCACGTCGTGGCTGTCCAGATAGGTGTTGGGAAAGTGAAACCCGTCCATGCCGATCGCTTGCATACGCGGCAGCCGCGGATCCTCCTCCGCCAAGCGCTCCATCGTCGCAGCGAGCGTGGACTTGCCGGCACCGGGGGGCGCCGCGATGAACACGATGGTGCGTGCGCAGGCCGCATCTACGCGCTCCGTGCAGCGCGCAATCCGGTCGAGCAGCGGCAGCAGTACGCGTTCCACATCGGCATCGCGATATTCAGCGGCAACCGCCTGCCCGTTCACCTCAAGCTGAAATGTCACCACTGCGCACGCTCCTCTCACACCTATACCGCTCCGTTACCGAACCATCGCGACTCGTATCTCCCACATGTGCATATTCTGGGAGATACGGGCGCGTTGGAACGGTCTTATTGCCTACCTTTGCATATTATGGGACATACGGGCGCCCGCATGCGTAGCGCCGCACTCACACGCCCGCGGCACATCCGCAGCACCGCGCTCGAGCGCCCGCGTCCCACCTGCATCCTACAGCTTGCGAACCTCCGCCGCCATGACGCGGCACAGATCCTCCGCCTGGGGCATGACGCCGCACGCCTCGAAGAAGCCGTGGTCGCAACCCAGGTAGCGGATGGGGGGG
>CAJLVH010000098.1 GCA_905210055.1 uncultured Enorma sp.
GGGTGTTGGCGCTCGTCGTCGCAAGCGGGCAGCCGCAAGCGCGGATGAGCGCGGCCACCACCGGCGAAGCGGAGCAGCGAAGCGCCACGGTGCCATCGGCAGCCTGCATGAAGCGCGGCACGCGGTCGTTTGCGCGCACAATGAGCGTGAGCGCGCCCGGCCAGAACGCGTCGGCGAGCGCGCGCGTGACTTCGTCTACCGCGCACCCGTATCGATCGAGGTCATCGACCCCGCCCACGAGCCAGGGAACCGTCTGGGCCAGGTCACGCTGTTTGACGGTAAAGATGCGCCGATACCCAGAGCTCTCCGGAGGAAGCACCATGCCGTTCACGGAAGGCTCGCGGGATGCGCCCTTCGCCACGCCAGGCTGCATGAACGGTGCCACCGCAACCGCGAGGCCATACACCGTCTCGGTGGGGATGAGCGCCAATCCACCAGATGAAAGCACGTTTCCAACCTCTGCGATCGCTTGATCGCAAGGCTGGGCGCTATCAGTCGCTATACGGTAAATCTCTGGCATCTGTTGAGCGACACATCCTCCCTGAACAGCATTCGATGCATGGCAGTATCGATGCATTCTCTCATGAGTCGCGTGCGAGGAAGCCCAAACCGCGCGTCGATAACGTAAACGGGGCGATGCTTTCGCCCAAAGGCGCAGTATAGCGGCGCGTGTGTCGAAAATGTGTCGCTAACGTAGCTATTTATTTCGGAAACCGGCGCATGACGCCCCGGCGCCCTAGCCGGTGTGCGCGAACAAGAAGCGCTGACGGCCGGTGAGGTCCTCGATGATTCTCACGTCGTGCATGCCGGCGCTCTTCGCGATCGCCGCCGCCTCCTTGAGCGAATCCTCGAAGAGCTCGCATGCGAGCAGCCCGTCCTGCTTGAGCACATAAGGCGCCACCGAAACAAGGCGACGGAATATCTCCAAGCCGTCTTCGCCGCCGTCGAGCGCGAGGTGCGGCTCGAAATCGCGCACCTCGTGCGGAATCGCTTCAAGCACCGCCGTGGGAACGTACGGCGGATTCGAAACGAGCACGTCGAACGATGAGCGTTCTTCAGGGAGCACCGGCTGCACGAGGTCGCCGAGGCGGATATCGAGCGCCTCGGGCGCTATCCCCAGACGCTCGCGGTTGCGCCGCGCGAGCGAAACGGCTTCTTCGCTGATATCCGTCGCCACGCAGCTCACACACCCCGGGCGCTCCGAGACCATGGAGAGCGAAATGCACCCGGTACCGCACCCGACCTCGAGTACGCGCGCGCCGCGCGGGGACGTTCCTTCAGTCGCATCTTCCGCACCCTGCTCGGCAGGGACGTTTTCAGTAGCAACGGATTCTGCCGTGACGGCACTCTGGGCATCGCCCTCGTCCCGCTCTGTCTCCTTTGCCTGCTCGCTCTCTGCTGCCTCGCCGTCTTCCTGCTCCGCTGCGGCACGCGCCGCGAGCTCGGCTTGGCGCGCCGCCTCGACCTCGGCGTTCCACGGCAGCTGGACGCGCTCGCGACGCGGCTTCACCCACCCCGTCACGTTCCGGTCGAGGTATTCGAGCACGCAATCCACGAGCAGCTCGGTCTCGGGACGAGGGATGAGCACGCCGGGCTCGCAGGCGATGCTCAGCTGTCTGAACGCCGTCTCGCCCGTGATGTACTGGAGTGGTTCGCCCGCCACCCGCCGCTGGATGCCCTCGCGAATCGTAGCGAGCTCCGCCGGCTCGAGGGGAAGGTCGGCCTTGATAATCAGGTCGATGCGCCTCAGGCCGGTGGCGCTCGTCACCAGCCACTCTGCCGAAACACGCGGCTGCGGCACCCCCAGACGCTCGAAATACCCGATCGTCCACTCGAAGCATCTGCCAACAGTCCAAGGCTCCTGCGTCGTATCAACCATGAGCACCTTCCCCGCTTTCTTTGCATTCCGCCGATTCTACCGCAGGCGATGGGGCGCGCAGCCCGCGCGGCGCGGCCATCGCCCGATGCGCACACCCTACCTCAAGCATCTAAAACGGTTCCGAGCGTTTCTGGCACAAACCTTGTCAAAGCCTTGTCGTACATCTGGCACGCAGAAGCGCGCGCCCGCTCACCTGCACGCGCACGCGTTCCACCTATGGAACCAGTGGTTCTTTTTCCTCGAAAAACGGCACGATATCTCTAGATTCGAAACGCGCTTCCGAATGCTACACCGCTTCCGCAAGCTTCTCGGCGCGGTCTGCTGCAGCGAGCGCGTCGATCACAGCTCCGAGGCCGTCGCCCAGCAGCACGCCGTTATATGTGCTGTTAAAGCCGATGCGGTGGTCGGTCACGCGGTCCTGCGGCTGATTGTACGTGCGGATCTTCTCCGAACGGTTGCCGTGGCCAATCTGGCTCTGACGCTCGGCACCCAGCTCTGCCTGCTGCTTCTGCAGCTCCATCTCATAGAGGCGCGCGCGGAGCATCTGCATGCAGACCTCGCGGTTCTGGATCTGCGAGCGCTGCTCCTGCGACTGCACCACGGTGTTCGTGGGCAGGTGCGTGATGCGCACGGCGGAGTACGTGGTGTTCACGCACTGGCCGCCGGGGCCGCTCGCGCAGTACGTATCGATGCGCAGGTCAGACTGGTCGATCTGGATGTCGATCTCGTCGGCCTCGGGCAGCACTGCGACCGTCGCCGTCGAGGTCTGGATGCGACCCTGGCTCTCGGTCTTGGGCACGCGCTGCACGCGATGCACGCCGCTCTCGTACTTCATGACGGAGTAGACCTTGTCGCCCGTGACCTTGAACTCGATGGACTTGAAGCCGCCAGCATCCGACGGGCTCGCGTCGAGCACCTCGAGCTTCCACTTCTTGCTCTCGCAGAAGCGCTGGTACATCTTGAAGAGGTCGCCGGCGAAGATCGCGGCCTCGTCACCGCCCGCAGCGGAGCGGATCTCGACGATGGTGTTCTTCTCGTCGTTCGGGTCGCCGGGGATGAGCATGAACTTGATGTCTTCCTCGAGGCCGGGAAGCTTCTCCTCGTTCGCGGAGATGTCCTCCTGGAGCATGCCCTTCTCGTCGGCGTCGGAGGTGTCGTGGAGCATTTCCTTCGCCGCCTCGATATCGTCGAGCGCCGTGAGGTACTCGCGCGCCTTGGCCACGAGCTCGGCCTGCTTGGCGTGCTCCTTGGCAAGGCGGGTATATTCCTTCTGGTCCGCGAGGACAGACGGGTCGAGGAGCTTCTTCTCGAGCTCTTCGTAGGCAGCAATGAGTTTTTCGAGCTTATCGCGCATGATGGTTCCTTTGCGTTTTGGAAGTGGACGCCCGGAAACGATATTCGGGGCGCAGGGCCATACGGAAGGGCACCGCGGCGCCTGCGGCACGCGGTGAATCATGAGCCCAGCTAGAGCATGTCGAACCGAAGATACATGCGCTTCCTTTCTTCCGGCACCTAATCATACCCAGAGCGCCAAAAAGGGCAAGCGGCAGCTGCGCATCCTGCAGAAAAGACACGGCATCGCCGTGATACCCAGATGATATTGAGTGATAGAGAAAAAACTCTGGGCGGCGGGCTGCACCGGCGGACAGCGAGACAACGCGCCCGCGCTTGTCTCGTCCCCCTCAAAAAAATTTCGTACTCTTTCAAAACCTCTATTTGGGGTTTGCGAAACTTCTTATACTCATAGCTGTACAGGAGGCAAGGTTGCGGCCCCTGCGGGAAGCACCCAGCCGTGGCGGACTCCAGCGAGCACCTGCGAGCTAGAGAGGAAGACGGTATGAACATCGAGCTTCTTAACACCGGATTAAAACTGTCGACCAGCAACGACGACGGCGTGTGGCAGAACTGTTGCTGCTGGGCGCTCATGTACCGCCTCGGCTTCAACAATGCCACGCGCGTGGCCGACATGGTTGACGCTGACACATATGGTCGCCTTCCTGTCGGCAACAAGGGCATCATGGTCGTGGGTGCGTCGGAGAACCCTTACGAGGAGCCCGGCTTCGAGGCATACGTTGCCCGCCTGCGCCGATCGGTGGTCTGCCACTTCCTCGATACGCGCTATGGCATCGACATCGGTCCCGCGAATGCGGAGGCGACGTGCCGCAACCGCCCGAACGTGTGGCGCGATGCGAACGAGCTCGCCGACCGCTTCATGAACGACGAGGTGCTCTCCGAGTTCGTGCCGACATGGGGCGCATCAGTGCGTTCGTGCAGGAACAAGTTCGGCAACCTCTTCGAAACCCTCGTCGTGCCCACCTATGAGCGGCGCACGGGCAAGCGCTACGTGCCGCTCGAGTGGGAGGACCCGCTGCACCCCGGCATGCCGCGCCCGAAGCAGGCGACGACGGTGCAGAGCCCCTCGGCGGCGCCCACACCCACCGCTCCCCAGACCTCCGCTGCACCCAAGTTCTGCAGCAACTGCGGCTCGCCGCTCTCGCCCGGCGCGAAGTTCTGCTCCAACTGCGGCAACCGCATCGCCTAGCCGCCCAGACACCCCACCCCCACCCGTATATACGCCCCACCTATATACCTATATAAAAGAGAGGAACACCCATGGGACTCATCACGCACAAGGTTAAGCAGTACGACAACAAGTCCGGAACGCTCTACCACTACGTCGACGACTTCACCACGTTTGGATGGATCCTCGTCCTCGCACTTTTCGCGTTTCTCTGGCACTTCGGCTGGGACATCTTGCGAGCAATCGTGGCGGCGTTCACCTCGGCCGCGTTCTCGGTAATCGTACTCGTTATCCTACGCTGCGCCCTGCGCGTCCTGAGCGAGGGCGCGGCACAGCTCGTGCCCTGCGTGCGCCCCGACGGCGGCAAGCTCTTCCCCTGGGCGGCACGCGTGCAGAACGCGCTCCTCTTTGGGAAGCGCAGGCCGGGGGTGCTGTATACCGTGAGCTTCGTGCTCTGCTTCATTGGAGTGTTCATCAGCTTCCAGGGGTAATGGCGCTCGCGAAAAGCCCCGTGCACAGCATGCCCCGCACCATCCATCTTCCAAGAAAGGATTTGCCATGTTCTGCTCATCCTGCGGCGCCCCGCTCGAAGCGAACGCAAAGTTTTGCTCCGCCTGCGGCGCGCCCGCTACCAACGTAAGCGCGCCAGCGAGCTCCCCGGCCGCACCTGCGCCCGCAAGCAAGCCCGCGGCGCCCGTGGCCGCATCACCCGTCTCCCAGCCTGCACCCGCATTCACCACCTCCCAAGCGAGCGCGCAGACCAAGGGCACAGAGCCCTCGGCAGCCGCCATGTCCGGTACGGCAAGCAACATCCGCACCATCCTCATGACCGGGAAGAACTTCGAGCACATCTCCATGGCAACGCTTCTCGGCGGCTTCGGCATCATCATCGCCGCCATCGCATGGATCGCTGTCATCGCCCCCTATCACCCTGAGGGTCTCTCCCTCCCCACCATTATCGCCACGGTGCTCTTTGTCGCCGGCATCGCCATCGCGGTGGCGGGAGGTATAGGCCGTATCGCAGCGTTCGCAATCAACCGATAACGCGTGGATTACCCACACGCAAGGAAGGGAGAACAGATGAACCACTGCACGTCATGCGGAGCCCCGCTCAAACCGGGGGCGAAATTCTGCGAACAATGCGGAGCCGCCGCGGCAGAGGCGAAGTCCGCAGGGGGGCATCGCGTCACCGTCGATCCGGACATCGCGAACGACATCATCGTGTGGGAGGGCAAGGAGTACACCGCACAGGAGTGGGCGGACCGCTTCGGTGGTAAAACCACGGGCGCGGCTGCGGCAGAAAGCAGCGAGACGGAACGCGACGCCGCCCACGCATCGCACACGAGCCCGGCGGCCAACGCGGCCAACGCGGCCAGGGCCGCCGCGCGCAGCCTCTCGCCCAGCACTCCTGCCGACATCGAGCCCTACACCTCATCCCTCACCGACGAGGAGCGGACAGCCGGCAATACCCCGTCGAAAACCATGTCCGAGCACGCCCGAAAAAAGCTTCAGAATGAAATCTCCAATCTGAACAATCTGGTTCGCTCGCGAAGCAAGCTTGTGAGAAGCCATATGGCAAAGGTGAAGCTTGAGGATGAAACCGCCGCGAAAAACGTACAATCGCGCATCGATGCCATGGAGCACGATTCCACGTACTTCAGCGAAACGGTCGCGTTCAACGACCTCACGCGGGTTAACGCGTATCGCTCGTTTGCCGAAAAGCACCTTGCCACCGACGCCGAAACCTCCGCCACCGTCTTCGCATGGCTCAACGAGAACGAACAGCCCTTCCTCGACGATGCCGAGATTCTCGCGACGCGCATGTGGGAAACGTTCGACGAGGCCGCTCTCGACCGCGCGAATGACGAGTACCGCGACGCACTAGCCGCGCGCGACCAAGCAGCTCAGGAGCTCCGAAAGCTCAAAGCCGACTGCGATGCAGAGATCGACCGCCTCTCCAGGGAACGCGTCGCGCTGGACTATTCCCGCCCGATCAGCGATTCCATCAGGCATTATGCGCTGCTTTGCTTGGCCCTCGTGGTGCTTACGCTCGCACTTTCGCTCATCAATTACCTGATCCTGCATGCCGCATTCCTTGTTACGGCACTGCCCATCGTTCGCATCATCGGGCTCGTGGGCGCTATTGGGTTCTTCGTTGCAGGCATCTTCCTTCAGCGAGGGCCGGAACGCAAGCGCGCAGCCGAAGCCGTCACAAAGAGCGAGGCGTGCGAACGGGCCGTCGCCGACAAGAAAAAGGAATTTGGCAGCCTCATCGAGCAAGCGGAACGCAAACACAAGGCTGCGCAGGAACGCGCCGATGCCGCAGCGCTTGAGATTAAGCGCGCCGAGAAAACCGTCGACCCCACCATGCAGGAGAGGTTCAGCACCCTCACCTACGGCTTTGTGAACAAGCTCGACGCGCTCGACAAGTCCATCGATGTCGTGTACGCGAACCTCAACGAAAGCTGCCCGCTCGAAAACTTCGAGCAGAGCATTGATGCCGAATGGATGGACGAGCTTAAGAAACACGACGCCCAGCGATACATGATGCTTCACACCGAGCGCTCAAATGAAGCGCAGACGAGCGAGGTAAAGAAAACGAGCGAGGCGCAGCGGGAAGAGGCTGCGAAGCAGACCCGTCTGCAGGAAGAGCAGACCCGTTTGCAAGAGGAGCGGACGAGGATCGCCCAAGCAGATCTTGAAGAGAACCGCAGGCGGCGCAAAGAGGCAAGCCAGCTTGACAGGCAGCGCGCGTTGGATGCCCGGAGGGCGGCCGATGCCGCTGAGCGAGCAAGCCGAGCCCAAGAAGACGCGGCTCGAGCCAGCGAACAGGCCAATTACTCGGCCGATGCTGCTGAACGGGCCCGTGAGAAGTACTACAACTACAGGAAATACTAAGGAGCTCCCCATGTCTTGTTCCCTCGGCACAGCCCGCGCGCCGCGCGCCTTTGCACGCGTCGTGGCAGGGG
>CAJLVH010000099.1 GCA_905210055.1 uncultured Enorma sp.
GGGTACGTTTGTGTCGTTTTCGACACAAACGTACCCGTCCCCAAAGTGACGCCCGACGCAACACGTCCAGTCATTTCTTGTTTACGGGCTCCCCGCGAGCTGCAGCGGCCGGGAGTTGCTAGACTATAGGGGAATATGTACGCGCTAGAAAGAGGCAGCATGGAACCTATCGTCTCCGGAATGCAGGGGCCAGCCGTCGAGGACGTTCAGGCACGCCTGCTCGGCCTTGGCTACTCCATCGATGCCACTGAGCTCGACGCCAAGCAGTTCGGCCCCGCCACCTCCGCAGCGGTTGCGGAATTCCGTCGTAACGAATCGCTCGAGGCGGGCTCCCATGTGGACGGAGAGTGCTGGAGCCGTCTGGTAGACGCCTCGTATAAGCTCGGCGATCGAACGCTCTACCTGCGCCTCCCCAACTTCCACGGCGCCGATGTCATGGAGCTGCAGCACGCCCTCAACATCCTGGGCTTTTCCTGCGGTAAGGCAGACGGCGTCTTCGGGCCGCATACCGAGGCCGCGCTTCAGCAATTCCAAGAGAACGTGGGGCTCTTCGCCGATGGCATGGCGTTCCAAGACACCTATAGCTACATCAACCGCCTGCACCACATCTGGAAGGGCAAGCCTACGGTGAGCGACACCGAGAACCGCACGGGTTTCGCGCGCGCCGCAAGCGTGCTCGAGCACACACGCATCGCGGTGATTGGCGAGGATCCCATCGCTCGCAACGTGGCATCGCGCATGTGGAATATCGCGACCGCCACCACCGACCGTAGCGGCATGGTGCTCTGCGATACCGAACCGCCCGAAGACGTCGATGTCGTGTTCGAGATCGCGAGTTCGCCCCTTTCCGGCGACGCCACCCCACGCGCCACAATCGTGCTGGCAGACGCACCAAACATCTCGCAGCGCATCCGCACCGCGCTCGCAGCTGCCACCGATACGCCGGCGCTACTGCGCTTCGAGCTCACGGGCATCACGCACTATGGCTCCTTCACGTCAAGCGATTCGCAAGCCCTCGCCATCCTGTTGCTCGACGGCGTTTGCGATGCGTTGAGCGATTAGGTACACTTGTTGCGCCGAAGTGCTGCGGAGCGCGGCGGCGTTTGTCGATGGGGCATCGTCCAGCGGCAGGACCCCGGTTTTTGGTGCCGGTTACGGGGGTTCGAATCCCTCTGCCCCAGCCATGCATGTGAACCGAGCTATCTATTGGGTGGCTCGGTTTTTTCGTGCGCCTACCAGGGATTCGAACCCGCAAGGCGCGGAGCAGAGCGAACGCGCGAGCGTTCGCCGCGAAGCGCGCAAGGCGGCGGAGCCGCCGCAGCGAATGGCGACGCGGAGCGGCGCCCGAATCCCTCTGCCCCAGCCACGTACACGAACCGAGCTATCTCTTGGGTAGCTCGGCTTTTTCATACTTGTGTATGCAACGCAAAACCTTGAACCATGTGGGGCTGAGTGAGCACCTGAGTCCAAAACGGAATAAATCACCTGGGATAGCAGAACAGGCGCGGGTCAACGGGACGGCCTGCGCGCCGCTCGAGCTCCACGCACATATCTGCCGGGAGTTCTTCACCCATTCGCGCACGTTCGCTCTTAGCAAGTTCAATCTTTAATCCGCTCGTGCTCAACCGCGCGCGAACTTGCCGAAACCCCTGTTCGTGAAGGTAGTCCTCGCACGCGCGAACCACCGAGAGCTTCGCCCCCGTGATGCCCTCACCCGTCCGCACGCGCGTCGCCAAGCACGCACCGGCAGGCATATCCCACCGCGCGAAGCCCCATGCGCGCAGCAGCGCGCGCTCTTCGGCCTTATGCCATCCCGTCTCCATAAGCGGCGAGCGAACGCCCAGCTCATGCAGGGCGCGCATGCCGGGTCTATCGTCGTGTGCATCGTCGGCATTACTACCGTCGGCGACAACCTCGATGGCGTGCACACGCGCAACCTCGATGATGCGCGAAAAGCCCGCCCGCTTGCACCAATAGCACCGGTCGGCATCATTGCGCACGATACGCTCGTCCTCAAGCGGATCAAAGGGAATCGTCACAACAGACAAACTCTCAAACGGGGTATTCGGCAACACCGTCAACTCGCAAGACGACTCACGCTCCGGCGTTGAAGCGAACGGCGTATCGAGTCGCACCAGGAGCGTCGAGCCAGGAATCACCCGGGCGCAGGCCGCCGCGAGAAACGTGCTGTCAACGCCGCCGGAGAACCCCACGGCAACCGACCCCAACGACTGTAGCAGCTCTTCGAGCCGCGCCAACTTGTTCTCGAGGTCTCCCCCGTCCGAATGCGTCGCCAACGCAGCACCTCCCCAGCCACGTAAAATGATTCCCTGCACCTCGATTCTTGTACCCATGCCGACCGGTCTCTGGCACAATACTTGATGACCGCGGCCACATGCCGCTGCGAATAGGGCGTGCAACGAATGCGCGCCTCGAACCACCACGTTTGGAGATTCCGATGATCAAAGCTGTACTCTTCGACCTCGATGGAACGATCGTCGATACCGAATCGCTCAGTGCGAAGGCCTGGTACCTCACCGCCGATGCCATGGGATTCACCATCGACGACGAGACCATCTACAGCTTCATCGGTCTCACCCGGCCCGTGATTATCGAGCGCTATGCTGACAAACTCGGCGGTCCCGACCGTGCGGATGAAGCATTCGAGATGCACTACGAGTACAAGTTCGAACTTGCAAAAACCGAGCTTCGCCTCATGCCCGGTGCCGAAGAAGCGCTTCGCACGCTCTCCGCCCAGGGATTCATGCTCGGGCTGGCAACCTCGTCCGCCCGCGATATCGCCACGCGCGAGCTCGAGCCGTTCGGTCTCATGGAGCTTTTCGGCGCAAGCACATGCGGAACCGAGGCGCCGGCGAGCAAACCCCAGCCCGACATCTACCTTGTTACGGCCGAGAAACTCGGCGTCGTGCCTAGCGAGTGCGCCGTCGTCGAGGATTCCTTCAACGGCGTGCGCGCGGGGCATGCCGCCGGTATGAAGGTCTTCCTCATACCCGACCTCGTCTCGCCCACGCCGGAGATCCAGAGCCTGTGCACGAGACAGCTCGGGAGCCTTCACGAGCTTCCTGCCGCAATCGCGCAGCTGAACACCGAAGCAGCGCAAAGCTAACGCCTTGGCCGACACTTTGGGGACGGGTGCGTTTGTGTCGTTTTCGACACTTTTGAACCCGTCCCCAAAGTGTTGAAAACGACACAAACGTACCCGTCCCCAAAGTGTCGGCCAGGTGTCGCGCTAGAGGAACGATCCGATATCGTACTCCGGGATGCCCGTGGGGAAGCCTTCGAAATCCTCTCCGGTGAGAGACGTGGCGCCCGTACTTGCCCGTTCAAGCAAAAACGGGCGAATGACCTCGTGCGCTGCCGGGCGGCCTCGGTGTCCCGCCTGCAGCGCCAGCGCGCCCTGCGCACGAACATGCACTACAGCCTGCTCCTCTTCAGCCTCCTCAATCGTGCGAATGAGCAGCTGAACACCTTTGCGCCCCAGCTCGTATCCCGCAGGAGAGCAGGTAGTGAGTTGCACGGCGCCCGTCCAGGCAAGCGGGTTGCCATCGCACCCTGCGACCATGATGTCGTCCGGCACGGAACATCCCGCCGCCTGCACGCCGGCTATGGCGCCGGTTGCCAGAACATCAGAAAGGGCGATGATCGCATCGGGGCGCTCGGCGGGGTCTCGGCGCGCGAGCATCGACCCCAGGCGGACGCCATCGATGCTGCCATGGCTCCTGCCCTCGAGAATCAGCTCGACGCGCTCGGGCTCATAGACTGCAAGCGCCGAGCGAACTCCTTCGAAGCGCTGGGCGCGCATGGGAACATCGGGTTCGCCGATCACCGCAACATGCTGCGCTCCGCGCGAAAGCACATGCTCGGCCACCACGCTGCCCTGAGCCTCGAAATCCGGTGTGACCGAGAGGGCGTCGTTCGGCACGTCGCGTACGCCCAGATAGACCGTATGAACCGGGAGGCCGAGCGCCTCATAGCGCTCCACATCGCCGACAGGCTGCACGAGTGCGCCCGCTACCTGCATACCCGCCAGAAAGCGCAGGTACCGAGCCTCGTATTCAGCGTCCTCGTTCGCGCAGAGCACGATGAGGTCGTACCCGTGGCGCAGCGCCTCGTTGCGCGCGCCGTTTACGATCTGCACGCTGCATCCGTGCGTGAGGCACGGCAACACGAGGCCGAGCACCTTGTTCGTACCGCCTGCGAGCAGGCGCGCACTTTGATTGGGCAGGTATCCCAAACGGTCGATCGTCTCTTCGATGAGCTTCCGCGTATCGGGGCGCACGCGTTCCGGATGATTGAGCGCATTCGACACCGTTCCAAGCGAAACGCCCGCCTCGCGCGCAACATCAACGATCCGTACCCTGCTCATGGCAGCCCGCCTTTCCTGCAGTTGAATATGGCAAGAGCCTTGGAGATTCTTTCACCTCGTTACCTTGCGATAGTATAGCAAGTAATTGAAGCGTTTCATGTTGAAGTATCCCGGCATGCGGTGCTTGGCGAGCAGCATGTTAAAGCCGCTGGTATACAATGGCACTGTTTCTGCCGCCGTTCGTTAGGAGAACCATGCTCCTCGCCATCGATATGGGCAATACGCAGACCGCACTCGGATTGTTTGACGGGGATGCGCTCGTCCGCTCGTGGCGCATGCCCACGGATCGTTCGTTTACTGCCGATGAGCTGCACGTTCGCCTTCTCGGCTATCTGCAGATGTACGGCCTTCCCATCGACTGCATCGACGCCGTCGCGTTCGCGGGCGTCGTGCCCCAGCTCTCGCGTGAATGGCGGATGGCCGCCGAGCGCATCGCCCTGCGTGCGATTGCTGTAGGCGCGGAGACCGCCTCGGTGACAAAACTGCATGCACCCAACCCCAGCGAGGTGGGCGCCGACCGCATCGCGAATGCCGTTGCCGCGGAGAAGTACTACGGCGCACCGTCTGTCGTCGTCGACTTCGGAACCGCGACCAATATCGACGTCGTTGATGCAGATGGTTTCTATATCGGCGGCGCCATCGCGCCGGGACTTCGCATCTCGATGGACGCGCTCGTTGCCCGCGCGGCGCGCATCGCAAGCATCCCGCTCGAGGTGCCCGAGCATGCCATCGGCCGCACCACCACGGAAGCGGTGCAGAGCGGGGCGATCCTGGGCACCGCGGCCATGGTAGAAGGGCTGGTCGCGCGCATCAAGCACGAACTCGGGTCACCCGACGCGCGCGTTATCGCTACCGGCGGCCTCGCTGGCATGTTAGCCGATGCGACAGACGTGTTCGACATCATCGATCAGCAGCTCACCCTTAAGGGCATCGCCGAGATCGCCCACCGTATGGGTGTGTGCTAGCCGAAAGACGCGAGCCATCTACTCCGCGGCGAGCCGATGCGCCATGACATCGCAGGCAAGCGCGCCTACCACGGTCTTCGCATCCTCGATCTTGCCATCGAGCACGGCATCGACCAGCTCCTGCACGTCCACGAGGTCGACGTTCAAGAACTCATCCTCGTCGGGCGTGGCACCTTCAAACGAAAGCTGCGTCGCGAGGTACAGGTGAATGAGCTCGTCCGAGAACCCGCAGGAACTTGCAATCGTCGTGAGATAGGCAATGCGTCCCGCTACGAAACCGGTCTCTTCCTTGAGTTCGCGCTTCGCGCAGTCGAGCGGATCTTCGCCCGGCTCGAGCTTGCCAGCGGGAATTTCCACCGTCACGCGGTCGAGCGCCGTGCGGTACTGACGCACAAGCGCGATCTTGCCGGATTCCGTAAGCGCCACGATAGCAACCGCGCCATGATGACGCACCACATCGCGCCGCGACACACGTCCGTTCGGCAGCTTCACCTCGAGGCATTCGACATCGAAGATCTTGCCGCTCCATGCGGTCTCGGAGCTCAGCACCTGCTCATGCAGGTCTGCGTCGCGCTCATCGTCGTCGCCGAGCACGAGTCCCGTTTCCTCGGCTTCCCCGACCTCTACACTCGCTTCCTCAACGACCTCGTCGCGTTCATCCATGGCATCCTCCTTGCATCCCGTCAACACGTGCCTTATACCCATCGTGTCATCACGTTTCATCCAAAATAATAAAGCCCACCTGTCCGGGTTTGGACATAACAAAAGAGGCTCCCAGGATTTCTCCTGGGAGCCTCCTCTTTGCCGGCTATCTATCCAGCATGAACGCCTTGGCTAAGCCTTAGACCTCCGCGTAGAGATCCTTGAGCTTGGTGAGGTGCTGGTAGCGCGCGATAGCAGCCTCCTCGTTCTCCTTGAAGAGCTTGTCGACCTGCTCCTGCGGAAGCACGCGGCTAAGCGACGCGTAACGAGCCTCGTTCATGAGGAACTCCTGGTAGCCACCCTTCGGCTCCTTGGAGTCGAGCGTGAACTTCTTGCCCACCTCGGCCTCCGGGTTGAAGCGGAAGAGGTTCCAGTAACCGCAGTCCACGGCCTTCTTCATCTCGGCCTGGCAGTTCTGCATGCCACCCTTCTTGATGGAGTGCATCTCGCAGGGCGCGTAGCCAATGATGAGGGACGGACCCTCGTAGGCCTCTGCCTCCTGGATGGCCTTGAGCGTCTGAGCGGGGTTCGCGCCCATGGCGACCTGTGCCACGTACACGTAGCCGTAGCTCATCGCGATCTCGGCGAGGGACTTCTTCTTGGTGCGCTTGCCGGCAGCGGCGAACTGGGCCACCTGGCCGATGTTCGAGGCCTTGGAAGCCTGGCCGCCGGTATTGGAGTACACCTCGGTGTCGAAGACGAAGACGTTGACGTTGTGGTCGGACGCCAGGACGTGATCCAGGCCGCCGAAGCCGATGTCGTAAGCCCAGCCGTCGCCGCCGAAGATCCAGAAGGACTTCTTGGTGAGGTAGCTCTTGTCGGCAAGGATCTGCTCTGCAGCAGCGACGTCCTTAACCTTCTCGAGCTCGGCCACGAGCGCCGCAGCGGTCTCCTTGGACTTCTCGGTGTCGTTGCGGTTCTCAACCCACGCCTGGGCAGCGGCCTTGCACTCGTCGCTCACCGCGTCGCTCGCGCACAGAGCCTTGACGTCCTCGACGAGCTTGTTCTGGACGGCCTCGTAACCAAGGAACATGCCCAGACCGTGCTCGGCATTGTCCTCGAAGAGCGAGTTGTTCCACGCCGGACCGTGGCCCTCGGCGTTGACCGTGTAGGGCGAGCGGGCAGCCGGGTTGCCCCAGATGGAGGAGCAGCCGGTGGCGTTGGAGATGAACATGCGGTCGCCGCAGACCTGGGTGACCAGGCGTGCGTACGCGGTCTCGGCGCAACCAGCGCAGGAGCCGGAGAACTCAAGCAGCGGCTGCTTGAA
>CAJLVH010000100.1 GCA_905210055.1 uncultured Enorma sp.
GTCGTCCACGAGCACGATGGTCATGCCGTCGATGCTAAACGGGATGTCGGTGGAATGGACCTCGGGGGACATATGGGTCGCGAAGTCGTCGCGATAGAAGCTGATGTCCAGCTTGCCCAGGGGAACCTTGACCCCCTCGATCTCCTCGATCTTCTCGACGAGCTGCTTGGCAAGCAGGTCGCCGCGTGTCACGATGCCCACGAGCGCGAGGTTCTCGCAACCTTCATTCCGCTCGAGGATCTCGTGCGCGATGCGCGTAATGGCGCGGTTGATGGCGGTCTCGTCCATGATGACCGCCTTAGGCTTCGTGCCCATCGCACTCCTTCCTCTTATCGATGCCTCCGGGCACACCACGCCCGATCGAGGCAACAAAAAAAAGATGCCCGACCGCCGCGCGGCACGGACACCCCGAAGAAGGAACCGGTCGCCTGCAGCGCTTTTGGTATTCCGCAACCAACCGGAACGTATGTCTTTCCTTGCGGGTATCTCGTACCACGTTTAAAGGTCCTGCCTAGTGTAGCATGCGTCAGAGCATTCGCGCGCGTGGTTCCCGCCAACGGCAGCATGCGCATAGAAATCCTCGGAGACTGCATATTTGCATGTGCAGCTGCCCAGATGGAACGAAATGGACAACGCGCTTCGTCGTATCGAACGATTCACCGCAGCAATGTTCTGAGACTTTTTTTCAAATGGTCCTTGCCAACGCGCGCGACTTTTGTATACTAAGTTCTGTTGCTTGCGAGCAGCCATTCCTCGGTAGCTCAATGGTAGAGCACGCGGCTGTTAACCGCGCTGTTGTAGGTTCGAGTCCTACCCGGGGAGCCATTGTTTATAAAGACCCTGTCAGTCCCCCTGGCAGGGTCTTTTCGTATGCATCGCGTACGCGCCGAACATCTCTGCAGTCTCGCACCAAATCAGGTTCGAGCCGAACGGAAAGGCATCGGTGCGAGCGTCGAATGCAAAGAGGCTTGGGTTCTGAGCGAACCCAAGCCGTCTCTAAAATCATGCACCTACAAGGCACCAATAAAACTGGAATCAAAGCGATCGCGCTACATCTCGATATAGTCCTTGAGCTTGCTCGAGCGGCTGGGATGGCGGAGCTTCGCAAGTGTCTTGCTCTCAATCTGGCGGATGCGCTCGCGGGTCACGCCGAACACGCGGCCGACCTCCTCAAGCGTGCGCGGGTTGCCGTCGACGAGACCGAACCGGAGCTCAATGACCTTGCGCTCTCGATCGGCGAGCGAGTCGAGCACCTGCGAGAGCTGCTCCTGCAGCATGGAGAAGCTCGCAGCATCGGGCGGGACGACCGCCTGCGAATCCTCGATGAAGTCGCCGAGCTGGGAATCCTCTTCCTCGCCGATAGGCGTCTCGAGCGAGACCGGCTCCTGGGAGATCTTCTGGATCTCGCGCACACGATCCGCGCTGATGCCCATTTCCTCACCGATCTCCTCGGGAGTTGGGTCGCGACCGAGATCCTGCAGCAGCTGGCGCTGGACGCGCACGAGCTTGTTGATCGTCTCGACCATGTGCACCGGGATGCGGATGGTGCGCGCCTGATCGGCGATCGCGCGCGTGATCGCCTGGCGAATCCACCACGTCGCATACGTGGAGAATTTGAAGCCCTTCTCGTAGTCGAACTTCTCGACAGCACGGATAAGGCCGAGGTTACCCTCTTGGATGAGGTCGAGGAAGAGCATGCCGCGTCCCACATAGCGTTTCGCGATGGAGACGACGAGACGGAGGTTCGCGCTGATGAGCGCCTGTTTCGCCTCAAGACCCACTTGCTCGACGCGAGAGAGGCGGCGCATCTCGGCGCGCGTGAGCGAAAGCTCGCCACGATCCGCGGCCTCGAGCTTATCCGTTGCGTCGAGACCAGCCTCGATCTTCATGGCAAGGTCGACCTCGTCTGCAGCGGTGAGCAGGTCAACCTTACCGATCTCCTTGAGGTACATGCGCACGGGGTCACCGGTGAGCATGACGGTCGAAGCATCGATACCGCGTACGCGCGAACGCGAGCGCGAGGTGCGTGCCCGTGATTTCTTCTTGCGCGCGGAGCCCATCTCGGACTCAGCGATCTTGGCGACCTTGATGTCGTGATCCTCGATGCTCTCGTCATCCAAATCGTCATCGAGGTCATCGACGCCGAGCGCGTCCTCATCGTCGGCATCGGCGACGTCATCGACATCCATGGGAAGGTCGTCGTCGCCGTCAACCTGCGAGGTCACCTCGATACCGCGATCTCGAAGCGAGGTATAGATAGAACTAAGCTGTGCATCGTCTACATCGACGTCTTTCAGGACGACCTGGATCTCGTCCTCGGAAACAGACCCGGACACCGAGCCCCTATCGACCAACGTATTGATGTAAGCCTCGAGCTCGATACCTGTATGCTCGGTCTTTTTCGGCACAGAAGCTCCCTTCCTTAGTCCACGGGACTCATTACTTTAACACAGCTCACTATACCCAATACGTGGGAATATGAAGCATCAGAATATATTTCTGACTGGACAAATTCAGAAGGGCTACTGTCTGTTACGCGGCATCTTTACCTCGGCATTCGCACCTATTCGGTAACGAAGGGATCCGCGATGCCGCCGACGGCCTGCTGCAGCTCGCGCTGGCGGGCAGCGAACTGCGTCGCCTGGATGGTGAGGGCACGGCGCTCGTCATGACTAAGCGAACGGTCTTGCCGCAACCGCGCCTGCACGGCACGAAGACGACGTTGCACGGTATAGAGTTCAAGCGTGTTAATGAGAAACTCGATATTCGCCTTCGCGGAATGCTTGCTCGTGGAGGAGATGAGTCCGCTCGAGACAAGCTGGGGAGCCTCGGGGCACACGGCGAGCACAGCGGCCATGGCATCGGAAGCGCTCGTCCCCTCGGGCGTGGCGAGCACGGCCCACGCGATAGATTCATGTCGGGGATCGACCCAATCGATCTCGGTAATGCGCTCAGCGAAGGGGCGGAACGAATCTGGCGCGCTTGTGAGCATCGTGAGCAGCTCCCGCTCGCAGGCGAGCGCGCGGCGCTCAAGATCGCTCAACACCATGGGCGACGCAGGGGAGGCAGCGTACGCTGCCCCATCGGCACGCTCGGACTGCACGGCACCCGCATTCGCCCCCATATCGGCGACATCGTAACCATATGCGTCATCGGGGACGTAATCGTACGGAACATCACCGATGGCAGGATCGACAGGGGCGCTCGCGAGCGCGCTCCCCGAGGCAGGTCGGGTCAAGGCGCTGCGCGCACCGGGCTTGCCCGCACCCCGCGACGCCGCCTCGCGCATCTGCTCCCTGCGGCGTGCGTTCGCCTCCTCTCCGGCGACGGTGCGGAACACGCGCTGCGCGGCGCTGCGTACGGTATCGACGTCGATCTGCAGCCTATCGGCGATCTGCATATAGTAAGAGTCCACCAGGTAGCTCGAACGGAGCGGGTAGATGAGGCGGCACGCGTCGTCGAGTGCGGCGGCGCGGCCGCCCGGCGTGGAGATGTCGCTGCGTGCCTCGAGCTTGCGGAACACGAAGTCCATGAGCGGCTCTGCGGCACCCAACAGTTCTCGCAGCGCGTCTCCACCGTTCGCGGTGATGTACTCCATGGGATCCATGCCGTCGGGCAGCACCACGCAGCGCAAATCGACCGTGCTCTGCTCGATGAACTGGATCGCGCGTTCAGCAGCCTTCTGTCCGGCGGCGTCGCCGTCGAACAGGTAGACGATCTGCTTCGCGAACCGCGAAAGCGTCTTCACATGGTGCTCGGTGAGCGCGGTGCCGAGCGTGGCGACCACGTTTCCGATCCCCGCCTCATGACAGGCGATAGCGTCGGTAAACCCCTCGACCACCACCGCCTGCGCCGCAGCGACGATATGCTCCTTCGCCCAGTTGAACGCGTAGAGGTTCCGCTTCTTGTGAAAGACGCTCGTCTCGGCGGTGTTAAGGTACTTCGGCTGACCATCGCCCATGATACGCCCGCCGAACGCAATGCATGCACCCCGCTCATCGAAGATAGGGAACATCACGCGCTCGTAGAATCGGTCGGCAAGGTTGCCGCGGTCGCGCCGAATGGCGACGTTCGCGTCGATCATCTCCTGGGCGGTAAACCCTTTCGAAGACAGATGCGCAACGAGCGCTCCCCTGCCCGGCGCGTACCCGAGCCGGTATTTGCGGCACACATCGGAGCCCATCGAGCGCGAGGAGAAATAGGTACGAGGACGGTCGTCGCGGCCGCGCATGAGCTGCAAATGGTAGAAATTCGAAGTCTCCTCGCACACGTCGATGATGCGGGAGCGCTTGGTGCCACGACGGACACCGACGTTCGAATCCTCGATCTCGATACCTGCCCGGTCTGCGAGATACCGGATCGCCTCCGGAAACGAGAGGTTCTCACGCTTCATGATGTAACTGAAGCAGTCGCCGCCCTCACCGCAGCCGAAACAATGCCATACCTGGGTCGCCGGAATCACATGGAACGACGGCGTCTTCTCACCATGGAAGGGACAGCATCCCCACAGGTCCTGACCGCGGGGTTTCAGCGGGACGGTCTCCTGCACGAGCGCCACGAGGTCGGTCGCCGCGCGCACGCGGTTCTTGTCCTCCTCAGAGATCATCGAGCGCCACCCCGCTTTCGCCAAACTCGTCCTTCACGCTATCGATATTATCGAGCACCGTCCGGACAAGTTCGTCGACCGACGAGAACTTCACAAGGCCGCGAAGCCGACGCGCGAACACAAGCGAGATGTCATGGCCGTACACATCGCCGGAAAAGCCGATGAGATGTGCCTCGAGCGACGCCGATTTTGGGCGATCACGAAAGGTGGGCGGCACGCCAACATTGATCGCCGCCGGCCACACGCTGCCCTCGACAAGGGCGAGACCGCTGTAAACGCCCTCCTTGGGAAGCTGGATACCATGAGGCACCTCAACGTTCGCCGTGGGGAATCCCATGCTCGTTCCCTCACCGCGGCCAGACCGGATGCGCCCACGCACAAGATACCTGCGGCCAAGCTCGACTTCAGCCTGCGCAAGCTCGCCTTCGGCGATATGCTCTCGGATATGCGTGGCAGACACCACCTCACCGTCGCAACTTACGAGCTCGTGACCGGCAAGCGCGATGCCATGCTCGGCACACCACCCCTGCATGATGGTCACCGTAGATGCCCCGTGATGCCCGAGGCGAAAGTCGCTCCCCACATGGATTGCGCGGACGTCGCAGGCAGCGAGCAGCACCTTCGAGAAAAACGCAGCATGATCGAGCCTCGAGAGCTCGGGCGTGAAGGGTATGACGAGCACCGCGTCCACACCGGAGCGGGCGAGAAGCGAAAGACGGTCATCGTGCGTCGTAAGCTTGAGCGCGGGGCACGTCGACACCACGGTGTCGGGATCGGGATCGAACGTCACCGCTACGGTGCGCCAGCCATGCAGCCGACCGTCGGCGACGGCGGAATCGATGAGCGAGCGATGACCGAGGTGCACGCCGTCGAAGGCACCGATCACGGTCACCACGGGTTCAAGCGTGGAAAGGCACCCGGGCTCCCATGCCATGATAGGTGCCGCAAGTGCACCCGGCGCGGAGACGAGGAAATCGCGTCGGAGCTCCACCGCATCCGGCATCACAAGCGCACCCCCTCGATAGGCTGCGGAAACACGTCACGCGGGCGGACGCACCCGCATGCGACCTCACCGAGCGCGACGAGGGTGCCCTCCCGCACGAGCGCGACGCGTGCACCCTCAGCAGGTAGCTCTCCGTGCGGCGCAACCACCTTACCGCAGAGAACGTCCGCAACCTGTGCCTCGCTGAGGACGAGCGCCGGCACATCGAGCGCGGCGACAGGATCGAGTGCCGATGCGCGGGCAATGTCGACGGAAAGCGTATTGAGCGCAAGGCAGCGCTCGATACCAACGGAACCCGAAGCCGTACGCCGAAGCGCCACGAGATGCGCGGCGGAGCCAACGGCACGACCAAGATCGCGCGCAAGCGCCCGGATGTACGTGCCCTTACTCACCGTGAAACCGGCTGTCCAAACAGGCGCGCCGTCCTCGTGGGCGATGCCATAGAGCTCCGCGGCATGAACGGTTACCGGTCGCGGTGCGAGTTCTACGTCCTCGCCGGCACGGGCACGCTTGTACGAGCGCACGCCGTCAACGGAAATGGCGGAATATGCGGGAGGGGTCTGCATCTGGTCCCCCAAGAGGCGAGCAAGCGCATCCCGGGCGAACGACTCCTCGAACAAGCATGCGTCGACCGGCACCTCGCGCGACGCCTCGCCTTCCGCATCGTCGGTCACGGACTCGCATCCGAAACGGATCTGCGCCACATAGCTCTTAATGTCGAGGGTGAGCATGCCGAGCAGGCGCGTCGCCTGCCCGATGCCCACGACCATGACGCCTGTTGCAAGCGGATCGAGGGTTCCCGCATGCCCCACGCGCCGCTCCCCCACCGCACGCCGTACGCGCGCCACGACGTCGTGCGACGTGACGCCGATCGGCTTATCGACCGCGATGAGAGCGTTGAGCTGTGCGACCTTGCGTCGAGCCATGGGGCTCCCTTCAAACGATATGGTTGGTGGCGGCGATAGCATGCCGCGCGAACGTGCTGCCTACGCAGCGGGTGCGGCGTCGTCGCCCTCCGAGGCTTCGCCGCGCACGAGCGCCGTGAGGAGCGGCAGCACGGCGTCGAGCGCGTCTTCGATGGAGCCTTCGAACGTGAAACCGGCCGCAGCGGCATGACCGCCGCCGTTGAACGTCGCCGCGACGCCCGAAATGTCGACGGCCGACTTCGAGCGTAGATTGCCGCGGACACGACCGTCATCCAGCCCCTTCAAGAACACGCAGACTTCGACGCCGCCCACCGAGCGCACGAGATCGACGAGGCCGTCGCACTCATCGGTCGAGACCCCACACCGTGCGAGGTCTTCGGCACGTGCGAAGCTGTATGCCACCTTGCCGTCGGCGACGGTACGGATGCGTCCCATGACGATCGACTCGAGATGCAGGTACTCGATACGCTGGCTTTGGTAGACCTCGAGCGAGATACGCGCAGGTTCGGCACCAGCCGCCACGAGGCGGGACGCCACGCAGAAGCTCTCGGGATCCGTGTTCTGGTATTGGAAGCGACCGGTATCGGTCACCAAACCGCAGAACAGGCAATTTGCAACCTCGGGCGTGATGGCGATATTACAGAACGACAGGAATTCCTCAATGATCACCGAGGCCGCCGCCGCTTCAGGACGGCGAATGGCGATATGGGCGAACTCCTCGCGCGCCGGATGATGGTCGAAGCACACGATCCGGCAGCTTCGGCGCGCTACGGCAG
>CAJLVH010000101.1 GCA_905210055.1 uncultured Enorma sp.
CCCGCGGCGGCGTGCGCTTCCGCTCGGGCAAGGCGCTCGTGCCGTTCCGCATCACCGGAAACATCGAATGGGGCGTTCCCGTGGACGATTCCTGCGGCTGCCATGGTCTCACCTGCTGGGTGTGGCCGGAAAGCCTGTGGGCGCCCATCAGCTTCACGCGCACCGCGCTTGCCGAAGCCGAGCGCGCAGGCAAGGGTGAGCGCTACGCGAGCCTTGATTGGCACGACTGGTGGTGCAGCGAGGATGCGCCCGCCTACCAGTTCATCGGCCAGGACAACATCTACTTCTACGGCATCGCGCAGACGGCGCTGTGGGCCGCCCTTGGTTGCAACATGCAGCAGTCGACGCTCGTGGCGAACTACCACGTGCTCTACATGGGTAAGAAGGCGAGCTCTTCAAGCAAGACGCCGCCCCCGCCCGCAAGCGAGCTCCTGGAGCACTACGACACCGAGCAGCTGCGCGCGCACTTCCTGTCGCTCGGACTTTCCGAGAAGCCGGTGAGCTTCTCGCCCAAGGCCTACGACCTGCGCGAGACGGGAAAGAACCCGGATGGCACGGCGCTTCTGGCGCGCGACGATAAGCGCGTGATCGACCCCGTGCTCAAGGAGGGCACGCTCCTCACCGGCGTGTTCAACCGCCTTGCCCGCTCGTGCTTCTATGGTGTGGCCGAGCGCGAAGGCGACGAGAGCCTCGTGCGCACGGGCTGCATCCCAGCAGGTTCCGCGAGCGCCGAGGCAGCGGATGCGATCGAGCAGGCCGTACTCGGCTTCGAAGACGCCATGCATCGCTTCGAGTTCCACCGGGCGCTCGGCGTGTGCGATGCGTTCCTGCGCGCGGCGAACAAGCGCTGGAGCGACGCAAGCAAAGCTGCGAAGGCGGCAGGTGCCGAAGACCCCGCTCGCGGCGATGACCTCATGAAGCAGGCGCTCGTGGATGCGTTCGCGGAGCTGCGCGTGGCGACTGTGCTCATGCACGGCGTCGTACCGCGTGGCTGCGAGCTCATCTGCGAGTATTTCGATATCGCGCCGGAGGCGTTCTTCAGCTGGGATCACGTACTCGAAACGACCGACGAGTTCGTGCGCGCCTTGGGCGAAGAGCCCGGCAGCCACCGCGTGAAGGTGCTGCCCCCGCGCTTCGATTTCTTCGCCTACTAACGATTACTGGGTCGCGCCGCACCGCGCTGCCCCGCTGACAACATCCACGATCTAGAAAGGGTCCCATGAGCGGCACCTTGACCATACGCCTTGCCACCGAGAAAGACATCCCCGCTGTGGAGCAGGTGCTTCGCGACGGCAAGGCATCGATCGCGAAGCTCGGCATCGCGCAGTGGCAGTCGGACGGCTACCCCAGCCGCGCCGAAGTCGCCCACGATGTCGAACAGGACGCATGCTACCTTGCCGAAGATGAGACCGGCACAGCGCTGGGCACAATCGCGCTTCTCTTCGACGGGGAGCCGATGTATGACCGCATCGACGGTACCTGGCTCACGAGCTCTACCAGCAGCGCACCCCGCTACGGCACGCTCCATCGCACGGCCGTGAGCCGCGACGCGGCGCGCAGGGGCGTGATGAGCGCGCTTTTCGCCGAAGCGGAACGCATCGCGCGCGAGCGGGGATCCGAAAGCCTCCGCGCCGACACGCACCCCGGCAACACGCCCATGCGTCGTCTGCTCGAACGCCTCGGGTACACCGAATGCGGCATCGTCGTGCTCGAGCGCGACGAGCCGGAACCCGAACGCGTCGCCTACGAGAAGCTCCTCACCGCGTGATAATTTCAGTACCTGGTACTGAAATTATCATTTCTAGAAAGGCAGCCATGCAAACGCTCTACCTCATGCGCCATGGACAGACCGAATACAATGTGCAGCACATTCTCCAGGGACGCTGCGATTCCCCGCTCACGTGCGAGGGCATCGCACAGGCGCGCCGCACCGCCGCATGGCTACGTGAGCACGCCGAACACGTCGAGCTCACCTGCACCTCACCGCTCGGCCGCGCGCGGCAGACGCTCGACCTCGTTCGCGAAGAGGTTCCCGCGCTCGCTCAGCTCCCCCGCCTCGATGTGCCGGGCCTCATGGAGCGCGACTACGGACGCTTCGACGGCAAGCCCGTTGAGCAGCTACCTGCTGACCCCTGGAATCCGGGCGACGCCACCGTGCGCTATGGTGGAGAGTCGCAGGCCGCGGCGCGCTACCGCATCGTCCGCACCATGCAAGACCTCATGAACAGCTGCGAGGGGAACGTGCTCGCCGTGAGCCACGGATCCATCAGCCGGCTCTTCAAAACCGTCTGGGCGGAGCATGCTCGCTGCGACCAAGACGTCGCGCTCGGCAACTGCTGCGTGCTCGTATTCGAATACGACTCCGCAACGGGCACGTTTGCAAACACGGAGATTCTCAACCAGTAGATCCTGCCAAAATCCCCCGTCCCCTTTGGCAGGTTCACGCCGCTTTTCCCACGCTGAGCACGAAAAGCGGCGGAATTCTGACATTGGGGACTGTCCTCAATGTCAGGGTTAGCGGCGCTTGCCGTGGGAGTTGCGCCAGATCTCGCGGCCGAGCATGAGCGCGAGCACGAGCGCGGAGAAGTAGCCCAAAAAGCCGATGATCGGGATGCCGAAGATCACCGGCTTGATCTTTGCGTAGTACACCACCGACGAACCGATGAAGAGACCTGCGATGACGATCGCCATGGACATACGGTCCACGATGCCGCCCAGCCGGCGGAGCACCTCGTCGGAACCCATGAGCTCGGTGTTCACCTTGAGCTGTCCGCGCGTGAGCATGCGCGATGCAAGACCGAGGTATTCGGCGGCCTGCAGCGTGCCCTTCACGGCACGCATCGAGCCTGCGCCGAGCTCTTCAGCAGCCTCGCGCATCCGCGTATACGCGCTCTTCTCGCGCGCGATGTGCGCCTGGATGATCTCGATCATGTTCACATCGGGCATGTACTCGGTGAGCAAGCCCTCGAGCGTCACCATGCCGCGGGCAAAGAGCGTCACCACGCTCGGCAGCTCGATGGAGTTCTTGCGTGCCAGGTTGATGAGCGTGGTGAGGAACCGTCCGATATCGAGGTCTTTCAGGTTCGCGCCGCCGAAATCCTGCACGATGTAGTCGAGGTCGGTGAGAAACGCCGTGTGGTCGATCGCCGCCGTATCACCGCGCGAGACGGCGAAGCGCATGAACGCGTCCTTGAGCGCCGGCACGTCATTTTCCGCGACGGCGAAGATGATTTCCTTCACGATGCCGCGGTCGTGCTCGGACATGCGGCCGATCATACCGAGGTCGATGAAATAGACGATGCCGTCCTTCAAAATGATGTTGCCGGCATGCGGATCCGCATGGAAGAAGCCGTCGTCGAGCACCTGCGTGGCGTAGTCGTCCACGATCTGCGCGCCCACCTCGTTCAGGCGATAGTCCGCGTGCTCGAGCTCCTCGGGATCGGCGATCGAGATGCCGTCGATGTAATCCATGACCACGATGTGCTCGGTGCAGTAGTCGAGATACGACCGTGGGCACGAGATGTTCGGCGTGTTCTTGTGGAACGCATAGAACTCGTTGAGGTTCCGCGCCTCGGTGAGGAAGTTCGTCTCCTCGCGGAACGACCGCCAGAGCTCCTCCACCACTTCGCGCAGGTCGATGATCTGCTCGGTCTTGATGAAGCGTGTGACGTGGCGCGCGAGCGAGCGCATGATATCGATGTCTTGCGCCATGACCTGCTGGGCGCCGGGGCGCTGCACCTTCACGGCGACGTCCTCGCCCGTCACGAGGCGCGCCCGATGCACCTGCGCGAGCGACGCGGATCCCAACGGGTTGGGATCGACGGCGTCGAAGATCTCCCCGAGCTCGTGCCCGTATTCCGCCTCCAGGCAATCGAGCACCACCGCATACGGCACCGGGTCGACCTCCGTGCGCAGGCGGCGCAGCTCATCGCAGTAGCGCTGGGGCAAGATCTCGGAGCGGTTGGCAAGGATCTGCCCCATCTTCACGAACATGGGCCCGAGCTCTTCGAGCATGCGGCGCAGCCGCACAGGCGTGAGGTCGTGCCAGATCTCGTATTTCCGGGCGATATGGAAGATCTCGGCGATGCGCCGCCGACGCCCGGTAACGGTGAGCTGGTACTTCTCGGTATCGGCCATCACCTGGGGCTCTTCGGGCACCTCGTCTACCGCGCGCTCGCGCTTGAAGCTCGTACGCGAGGGCACGGGCTCCGGTGTATCCGGTGCCGTCTCATCGGCGACCGTCACGAGCGGTTCAGCGCTCTTTGTGTTCCTCTCGTCGAATTCCATGGTCGCTGCTGAGCACTAGGCGTTCGTAGCGCCGTCCTCGGCGGCAGGCTCGGGCTCTTCGTCCTCAACGGGCTCGACCCCCTCGACGGGTACTTCCGTCGCAGCATCCGGCACATTCGCCACGAGCTCCTCGACATGCGCAATGAACGCGGCGCGCTCGGTTGCGGAAAGCGGGCGCACGCGCGCCAAGATGAGCTCGTCCAAAATGCGCTCGGCGACGTTTGCGCCCTGTGCGCTCACGCGCTCGGTAACGTCGTGGAACGTTCCGCCCGCGCGCTCGAACGCATCGGCCATGGAGCGGCCGAAGTCGCTCTCCGCGGCGTCGGCGCGAACCTGCGCTCCGCGCGCCGTGAGGTCGTCGAGCAGTTCCTTTCCCTTATCGGCAGCAACCGCGGCAACGCCCAGGCTAGCGTTCACCATGTTGTTCATGAGCTCTTCGAATGATGTGGCCATGTTGCCTCCCTGGTTTGCGCGGCGCCGGGTTTGTCTGCCAGCGCCACCATCGTTGCCTCTCTTGTACCCCGAACGCGCCGCCCTCAAAATCGATACGACCCGGCTCGTCTCGATCGCGTCGGTCAGCGCTCGTTGTCCGACATCGCGAAGCCGTTTTTCATCGCGCAGCTCGTGGTGTAGAGCACCTTGCCCAGAAGCTCCTCGGTCGCACGCCTGAGCTCATCGGCGAGCTGGTCGTTCGCGGCGGCAAGCTGTTCGGACACCTTTTCGGGCGCAAGTTTCGCTGCCTCAGCGTCGGTACGATGAAGCATCGCATGGCCGGCGGCCGCCATCTTCTCCTGATACCCCTCGATCGCAGCCGAGTTTTCATGGAAGCGCGCGTCGGCGAGAGCGGCAATGAGGCGGTTCGCCCAATAGAAGCTCTCGCTCGTCACGCGGGCGGTCGTGTTGCCCAGGTACTCCGGCAGCTCATCGACATTTGCATAGAAGGGCACGAGCGCATTGAAGGGATTCGAGCCGAACGCCATCCACTGCACCGCACGCCATGCCTCGTCGGCGTAGGGGCGCAGCTGCAGCACCGCGAGCTGACCGTTGCGGTTGATGCCGATGGGACGGTACAGCGCGCGCGAGGCGGGCGTGCCCTTATAGCCATACGGGTCGAACGGGGTGCCCTGGTAGTGCGAGGAAAGCACGTCTTTCACGTCCTCGACGGTGAGCTTCCGCTCGGGAACGCGCGCCCACGGAATGTCGTCGGACTCCGGAGTGAGCTCGGCGGCGGAGCCGTCCCAGCGATCGCGCGGATTCAGGCAGCGCTGCATGTACCAGGCGCGCGGCGTGTTGTACACGTGGTCAGAATCGCTATGGCTGCCGAATGCCTCGCGCGGATTGAAGACGTCGCCTGCGAGCACGCGCTCGCGCACGTCATCCAGCACATCCAGGAAGTCGGGCTCGTCGTCCGACGCATCTTCGGAATCCTCGAAAGCATCGACATCGTCCAGGTCGTCTTCTGCATATTCGTAATACAGATCCTCATAGATGTCGTCGATGACTTCGGGACGGATGAGCGTGAGGTCGAGATGGTGCTCGCGCATCCACGAGCGAAGGTCCGCACTCGCCATGTGCTCCACTTGCTCGCCTTCGGCATCCGCAAGATCGAAGTAATCGATACCGAGCTGGTTCGGCATGGTCACATAGGCATCGTCCGGCACGCGCTTCGCGATCCAGTGGTGCCCGCCTACGGTCTCGAGCCACCAGATCTCGTCGACGTCGGAGAATGCGATGCCGTTCATCTCGTACGTGCCGTAGCGCTCCAGAAGCTCGCCGAGCCGCTTCACGCCGTCGCGGGCACTCGTGATGTAGGGCAGCACGAGCGTGACCATATCTTCCTCGCCGATGCCGCCGGGACGGGCGGGGATGTAGCCAGCCTCGCCCTCGACGCCCTGCGCGGGCTGGTACTTCACGAGCGGATCGGCTCCGAGCACGCGCGGATTCGACGTGATGGTCTCTGTCGCGCTCATACCGACGTTGAGCTCGTTGAAACCCGCCGCTGCCCAGGGTCCATGACCGGGTATGGCGTCGGGAACCGCGGTGTAGCGCATGGGGTTATCGGGAAGTTCGATGCTCAGGTGCGATTCTGTCGAGGTGTAGGTTCGTGGCTGCTCTTCCGGCCTCACCACGACGAGGCGCTTGGGCTCGAACTGGCCGTTCGGGGAGTCTTCGTTGCGCGCGACGATCGTGGAGCCATCGTATGTTGCCTTCTTGCCGATCAAGATGGTGGTGCAGGCCATATGCCCTCCTTAGCCAGGCGCTTGGAACACGGTGAGACCGCGTAGGCGCGATGTGGTATCTAGCTAGTAGTGTAGCGCTCTGCGCGGACAAACACGCGTGGAGTCCGCGACGCGTTGGCTTGCCAACGAGACCCACGCGCACTCGTTTGATTGCTTACACATTTCCCGGTGTTGCGGGAGCCGCTCCGGGGTATCATCTTTCACCGGTGGCCGCGCCCGCGGACACCTTTGACGCACTCGGTGCCGCCGGGCTGCGTCATGACTCCGTGCTCGCGTTGCGGGCACATTACCCGCTCCGTCGGAGCGTAGATGAGGAAGGTACAGCATGGCAACCGGTACGATCAAGAAGTCGTTCTTCCGTGAGAAGGGCTACGGCTTCATCACGCCCGACGAGGCGCTCGAGAACGGCTCGAAATCCGACGTGTTCGTGCATTTCAGCGCCATTCAGATGGATGGCTACAAGTCCCTCGACGAGGGCGACCGCGTTGAGTTCGAGATGGGTCCGGGCAAGAAGCCCGGTGAGACGCAGGCGATCAACGTCCGCAAGATCGCGTAACCGCACGTAAGCAGCATACGTAGTTCGAACGCGGCGCTCAGGATTCGTCCTGAGCGCCGCGTCGCTTTGGGGCAACACTTTGGGGACGGGTCGCGTAAAAATACCCCAGGGGCGACACTTTGGGGACGGGTACGTTTGTGACGTTTTTGACACTTTGGGGACGGATATCTTTGTATCGAAAACGTCACAAACGTACCCGTCCCCAAAGT
>CAJLVH010000102.1 GCA_905210055.1 uncultured Enorma sp.
GCAATGTAAAAAAGTCGCTGGGGTAATTTTACATGGCTGCCCGTCCCCAAAGTGTCCCAAAATGCACCTGTCCCCAATTGGGACATTCGAAGCGTTAGAGCGTCATGTTGGGATCGGCGTCGATGTTCAGCGACGCGAATTCGCCGCGTTCGAACTTGCGGCGGGCAACCTCGGCGATCATCGCGGCGTTATCCGTGCAGGCACCCTGGGGCGGAAGCGTTACGCGCACGCCCTGACGCCCGAGCTTCTTCATCATCATCTTGCGCAGGTGCGGATTCGCAGCAACGCCGCCACCGATACAGTACTCCCGTGCGCCGGTTTCGCGCAGTGCTGCCCACGCCTTCTTATACTGTACGTCGAACACGGCAGCCTCAAACGAGGCAGCGAGATCGGGTACGTGGATGGTTCTCCCGGCCGCCGTCTCTTGCTCGATGTAGTTCACCACCGCCGTCTTCAGCCCGGAAAGGGAGAACCGGTAGTCGCCCTTGCGGTTGAGCGCGCGCGGGAACTCAATCGCCTTCGGATCGCCCGTCTCGGCCAAGCGCGAGATGATAGGCCCACCCGGATATCCGAGGCCCAGCGCCTTCGCCACCTTATCGAACGCCTCTCCCACGGCGTCGTCGAGCGTCTCGCCGAGCACCTGGTAATCACCCCAGTCGCGTACATGCACGAGCATGGTGTGCCCGCCCGAGACCAGCGTGAAGATAAACGGCGGTTTAAGATCCGGCTGCGCGAGCAAGTTCGCGAACAGATGCCCCTCCAGATGGTTCACCGCGATGAGCGGCACGTTTGCAGCGTATGCCATGCCCTTTGCAAACGCCACGCCCACCACGAGCGCACCTACAAGTCCCGGCCCCTGCGTCACGCCGATAGCCGCAAGCTCCGCAGGGGCCACGGTGCCGCCTGAAAGGCCGAGCGCGTGCCCCGCTTCCTCGAGTGCAGCATCAATCACGCCCACGATAGCCTCAACATGCTTGCGCGAGGCGATCTCGGGCACGACGCCGCCGAACCGCGCGTGGAAGTCGATCTGCGTCGACACCTGGTTGGCAAGCATGTTCCCCTCGACGTCGATAATCGCCGCCGCGGTCTCATCGCACGAGCTCTCGATGGCAAGCACGAGCCTGCGGCGCGCAAGCTCTGCCGTCTCCTCGTCCGTCCGCTCCGGTTCCGCAAGCGGCCACGCGCGCACGACGGCAGCCGTGGGCTCAGGAGATGCCGCATCGACCGGCAACACGAGCGGCAGCTCCGCCTTCATGATCGCCGCATCTACACCGTGCCCGTAATATCCGGGCCGCACACCAACGCGAGTGAACCCGAGCGCCTCGTACAGCGCGATCGCGGGGCTGTTTCCCGCCTCGACCTCAAGCGATGCTGTCGTGCACCCGAGCATCTGCGCATCGTAGCTCACGTGGGCGAGCAGCTTGCGCGCGATCCCCTCCCGACGGCGCGCAGACACGACCGCCACGTCAAGGATCTCGACTTCATGCTCCACGACCATACCGCCCGCATAACCTACGAGCTCGCCATCGTCGTGCGCCACCCACCAGCTGCGCGGCACCGCCACCGAGGGGCTCAACTCCTCCAAAAACTGAGCCGCGCTCCACGGCGCATGTGCAGCGTCCGCAAAACACGATCGTTCCAAATCTGCCGCGGCTTCCGCATCGGCAGGGCCCATCGGCCTGAATTGCAGATGTCTCCCTGCGAGCTCATCTGCCACACCAGTCGTCTGGCCCTGCTCGCTCTTGGCAAGTCCCAGGCGCTTGCGCTCGTTCTCTTCGGCATCGGAAAGACGCGTGTAGATGGGAAGCACGAGCGCAGGATCACCATATCCGGCTACGTCGCCGGCGTTTGCCGCTCCAACACGCCACGCACGCAGGAGCCCCTCCCCGCTCGGCCACCACAAGCTGCGATCGATGCACGATGTCAAGCCCGCTTCCTCGAAACGGTCACCGTAGCGAACAAGACCATCACCTGTAAGCTGCAACTCTGCGGCATCGGCGCGCCCCGCCCATTCCTCTACGGCAACGGCGGCCTTCACCACGCGCTCGCGATCGAACAGGCGGCGCACGCCAGCATCATCCAGACGGTAAAGTGCGGGATACACCTCGCCACGCATGGCATCTGCTGCCACCCCTAACAATCCGCGCACGCCGGCAAGCCATGCCGTCCAAGCGCTCGCATCGAGCGTCGAGGTTCCATAGAGGTGAGCGTTCGCGCCGTATGCCAGACCTTTTGCCGTGGAGATGCCGATGCGCACGCCCGTGAACGAGCCCGGCCCGCGTCCGACCACGTACGCGTCAAGCTGCTCGCGCGCAATGCCCGCCCGCACCAGCATCGCATCGAGCGTGTCGATGAGCTCTACGTTCGCATGGCGCCGGCACAGATGGTCGCCCGACGCGAGCACATCGATCGCGCCATCCACGCCGTCAATACGCGCCACCGTGCACGCGAGCATGTCCGTCGATGTATCGATTGCTGCAACGAACTTGGTTTCGATTGCGTGTTTCATCTTACTTGTCCTCGATGTAATGGCTCACGGCATCGTCGATCGCCCGCGCGAGCGCCTCCGCCCGGCTCCCATGCGGCTCCAGCGTGATGCGGCGCGTCGTCTCGCCCATGCGCTCGATCACCACGCCCAGGAACTCGTCGGTCAGCTCATCCTGGAACTGCTCGCCCCATTCAAGCAGGCACGCGCCCTCGTAGCCCAGCACGTCGAAGATGCCGGTATCCTCGAGCTCATAGGCGTGCTCGAGCCGGTATAAGTCGAAGTGGAAGAGCGGGATACGTCCGCCGTCATGCACCGCCATGAGGGCGAAGGTGGGGCTCGTCACCGGGTGATCATCGCCCAGACCGCGCGCCACGCCCTTGGTGAAATGCGTCTTCCCCACGCCAAGACCGCCGGTAAGCACGAGCACGTCGCCGTCCGCGAGCGCAGGGGCAACGAACTCGCCCAAGCGCTCGGTATCTCCTTGCGACGCGCTCTCATACGCGAACGCAGCCTCTCGCTCCAGCGCCATGGCTACTCCCTGATCGCGGGCAGTGGCGAGGCGGCATCTTGAGCAACCGCCGCGCCCATGGATGCGCCCGCTGGGTGACGTTCGAGCCAGTCACCGAGCATGCGGAAGTCCTCCTCGAGTAGCTCCTGCCAAGCCGGATTGCGCAACGCCGCGGCAGGATGGAACGTCGGCATGACGGTGAAGTGCCCCGTCTGATGGAAACGCCCGCGCAAGCGCGTGATGCCCGTCTCGGTTTTAAGCACGAAATGCGTTGCGGGGTTGCCGAGCGTCACAATCACATCCGGCCAGATGCTGCGGATCTGCTCGCGCAGAAACGGCGAGCATGCAAGCACCTCGTCGGGCTTAGGATCGCGGTTTCCCGGCGGGCGGCATTTGAGCACGTTGGCAATATAGATCTCGTCTCGAGTGAGCCCGGCAAGCGAGAGAATCGCGTTGAGGTTCTCGCCAGCGCGGCCCACAAAGGGCTCTCCCTGCAGGTCTTCGTTGCGCCCCGGAGCCTCGCCCACAAACATGACACGCGCATGCGGGTTTCCCACCCCGAAGACGATGTTCGTGCGCGTCTGGCACAGCTCGCACAAGCGGCAGTCCCCCAAAACGGCGCGAATCTCCTCGAGCGAAACTTCACGCGGCTTTTGCTGTTCATGGCCGGGAATGTGCATGATGCCCATATGGACTCCTTGCTTGAACCGCACGCCTCTATGCGGCTCGGTCATCTCTTCTTTCGTCGTCAGCTACCTCGTGCCTGAACCCGGTCAAACGCCCGGCAGCGCACGGCGGCTTTACAAGTACACCTTCTCCAGCCGCATGCCGAAATCGCACGCGACCTCGTAGTTGATGGTACCGCGCAAACGCGCCATCTCGTCCATGGTGATTTCCGCATCGCCGTCGCGACCGATAATCGTCACGATATCACCGTGCTCCGCCTCGGGAATCTGGTGGATGGGCGTCTGCTGAATGGCGAACATGCACTGATCCATGCAGATGTTTCCCACCTGGCGCACTCGCTCGCCGCGATAGAGCACATCCATGCGATTGGAGAGCACGCGGGAAAGGCCATCGGCATATCCCAACGGAATCGTGCAAATCTGCACCGATGTGCGCGGAACGCGATAGGTGAATCCATAGCTCACGCCCTCGCCCATGGCAGGATGTGTCGTACGCGTGATGCGCGCCCGCACACTCATAACCGGCTCGAGCGGCATGCGTACAGCAGCCGCCTCGCACGGCTGCAAGCCATACAAGCCGATACCCACGCGCACCATGTCATAGCGCGTCGTGGTATCGAGCATCGTTGCGGGCGTGTTATCGCAATGCACCGTCCCGCAGTCGAAGCCGGCATCGCGCATGGCGGACACCGCCTCGTCAAAGCGCTTGCACTGCAGCTTGTAATCCCAACCGTCGACATCGTCTGCAGTTGCGAAGTGTGTGAACACGCCATCACACTCAAGTCCGCGATGAAAATCGATGCTGCGGCGGAACTCCACGACCTCGGTATAGTGGACACCGATGCGGTTCATACCTGTCTCGATAGCAAGATGGTACGCACCGACGGTACCTGCCTGCACTGCGCCCTCACCATATGCTAAGGCGAACTCGACCGTGTAGACCGTCGGCATGATGCGATGCTCAAGCAGAAGGGGAATCGCCTCTACCGGAGGTTCGCTCAGCAGCAAAATGGGCGCCGAGATGCCGCCTTCGCGAAGCCGCACACCCTCCATGACCGTTGCGACGGCGAACATGTCGGCGCCGACAGAGTGCATCACGCGCGCGCATTCGATAGCCCCGTGTCCATAGGCATCGGCTTTGACCACGCAGCACAGGCGCTGGCGCGGTCCGAGCAGATTCTTATAGGCGCGCACGTTCCGTCGAAGCGCACCGCGGTCGATCTCGACCCACGCCCAGCGCGTCTCGGGCATCTTCATCGTCGACATGGCAGTCTCAAGCCCCCTTTACCCCAGACGAGATATCGCCCTCGCTGAGCCCTTTAAGCGCCTCTTCTTCGGCAAGCGCCATGGCATCGCCTATCACGTCGATCAAATCCGTTGCGATGACGCTCTTCTCACCATAGCGCTCCGCCGCGATGAACCCCGTGAGGGAGTGAAGCGAAACCGCATAGGAACACAGCAGCTCCCAAGGGCCGTCGTAGCCATGATTAAGCGCAAGTGTGCCTGCCAGGATACCAGAGAGCACATCACCGGTTCCCGCGGTGGAAAGCGATGCCGGCCCGGAGAGCGGCAGCAAAACCTTCTCCACGCCTGCGACCGCCGTCACCGGCCCTTTCGCCACAACGATAAAATCGTCGGATCCCGCCGCCCAGAGCAAACGCTGGGCGGCCTCGATAGCGCTGCCAAGATCGACGACCCCATCGCTCGCTACCAAACGGGAAAGCTCGCGATAATGGGGTGTGAGGACAAGCGGGGCCTCGCGCCTATAAAGCTCAGGCGTCTTATCGAGCCCGCCGATCGAGAGCTTCGAGAGACAGTTGAGCGCGTCGGCGTCGAGCACGAGCGGCACATCGATTTCCAGCAAGCCGGAAACCACGTCGATGCAGCCGGCCGCCGTCGTGATACCCGGCCCGCACAGCACGCAGGAGAACTTCTTTGCAGTCTCGCACACAACACGACGAGCCGCGGCGCCGAATGCGCCACGGGAATCGGCAGGTATGTCGATAACGGGCACCGAAGGCAGCGCCATGCGAATGAGGTTCGCGCAGGTAGCAGGAGCGGCAACGGCCACATATCCAGCACCGGCGCGCGCAGCGGCCTTCGCCGCCATCATCGCGGCGCCAGGATATGTGCTAGAACCAGCTACAACAAGCACCGAACCGCGCGAGTACTTGTCGATATTGGATGGCAGAGGTGCCAGGAAATCAATGAGGTCGGCAGGCTCCACCATCTCGGCAGCATGGTCGACATCATCGATGACCTCATCAAGACGATCGTACAGCTTCCCGCAGATCACCTCGCCCGCGTAGTCCGGGCCATCGGCGCTATACAGCCCGATCTTGGGCGCGAGCATCGTCGCGGTGCGCGTGGCCCGAATGCAGTCTTGCTCGACGGCACCGCTTTGGGCATTAAGGCCAGAAGGCACATCGACGGAAACGACTTCAGGTGCAAGTTCATTGACCGTAGGAATCCAAATGGAAAACGGTGGCCGAAGCGACCCATGAAACCCAGTACCCAGAATGGCATCGACAACCACATCGGCTTGGGGGATGAGCTCGCTCAACTCGTCGCGCGAAGGCCCTACCACAACGTTCACGTCGCGTCCCGCGGTGCGGCGCGCAACATGGCGAGCAAGCGCAGCGGGAATCTCGTCGGGCTCAACCGGGCTCACCACATCAACAGCGATGCCGTTGTGCGCGAGCACATCTGCCGCGACCCAGCCGTCACCGCCATTATTGCCAAAACCCACAAGAACAAGGACGTGTTTTGGCTTGGTAGCGGAAACGACAGAAGCGGTGAACTCACCTGCAAGCTCCATGAGCGATGCTTTAGTCGTGCCTTCAGCCTCGATGCAATCTTCGAGACGCGCGACCTCCTCACAGCCCAGAATCGGTCTCATCTGAACCTCCATGGTCGATCAACGTTTCGCCAGATACCGATGTTAGCGCGTTGTCCTGAACACGCTCGAGCTCATCCAAGATAGAGCGCGCATCTCTAAACGAACGCGCCATCTGCACGCGCTCATCCTCGCGACGATCTTTTTGGTGGGGACGAGATCCTTCAGAAATCGCCATCGCATTCGCAACAGCAAGCTCGCTCGTGAGGGAGAGTGAGAGCGCAACCTCGACGATACCACGCTCGTGGGCAATCTCGAGCGCCTTACCCCTAAGCACAGCAATGGGTCGTCCGCGATCGTCGCGAGCGACCGAGACATCTTTCCGCCCGATCCCTTGGGAAAACCCTGTACCGAGCGCCTTTAAGACAGCTTCACGCGCTGCAAAACGAGCAGCGTAGTGAGCCGCTCGACGCGCCGAGCGGTCGCAATACCGACGCTCTTCCTCGGTAAACATCTTGACCGCGAATGAGGGCGTGCGCTCAAGGATGCACTCCATGCGAGCAATCTCAACGATATCGACACCGATGCCGGCCTCAGTCATGCATGCTCCTCTCAACACACGCTAACTCATAGATGTCTGCACGTTCTATTCTACCGATAGATACGAAAAAGGGCTTCCGGCATTAGCCAGAAGCCCTCATTCAGTTTCGTGCACGGCTCGGTGCCGTCCACCGGTCAGCGGCGCCCTGCCCTCCCACGG
>CAJLVH010000103.1 GCA_905210055.1 uncultured Enorma sp.
GAGCCAACCACGGCGGCGACCGCAATGGTGACGGCAAGATAGGCGATGTTGCCCAGGGCGATCGTGCGCGGCAGGCCAACGTAGCGACGCTGTTTCTCGTCGTTCCGCGCGAAGAGGTGCTCGGTACCCGGTGCGACCGGCCGTTCGCCTGCGGACCATGCGGTGCGTGCGCGATACACAGCGCGTTCGCGGCCAAATCCGGCAAGTGTCATGAGACCGGGCGCGAGCGCGCAGGTAAAGACTGCAACGCCAAGGGTGATGGCGGTGGCGGAGAGCACGATTGAAGTGTATTCGCCCGCGCCTACCATGGCGAAGGCGATGAAGAACTCGACGAGCGAGATCGCAACGAAGAGGAAGGTGATGAACCGCGCGATGAAGGCACCGCGGCGCGTGGGCTTGCTCGCATCGACTTCCTGCATGCCGCGCGTCACCACAGCTCCGGTGACAACCGCTTCGCCCAGGCTGTCGGAAGTCGCAACGCTCGCAACAGCGCAAACACGGTAGAGGAAATAGGCAAATGCAGGAACCTTCACCATGCCGCCGCCGCGGTATGTCGAGACAGACGCCGCGATATCGTGCAGGCAACAGAACAGCGGGTAGGCGACCAGCCCGAGAGCGTATGCGAACGCAGCAATCCGGAACTGCCCCGCCGCTTCAATCACCGCTCCCACGGCAAAGCACGCCGCGCAGCAACAGAGGTACAAACCAATATGGATGAACGCTCGGGCTAAGGGGCTTTGCTTGAACCGTGATGACGGGGTTGCCATGTCGCTCCCTCCCGGGGTCGATTTGGAATGCCAGGTGGTTGTGTTTACGATACCCAGCTTTGTAAGCGCTCTGTAAGCGAGCGATTTGAACCGAGTAATGCTTGATTAGACGACTGTAATAACCTGCCGACGAGCGTTGCGCGGGAGACCGGTCGCGGTATCTTGCAAATCGACGAGCGCGGGCTCCCATCTCCGAGTCCGTGAACCTCGCGTGTGTAAGATTCTGGAAGGAGAATCATTCATGTTGAACACTTCGTGCTCCCGTCGTTCGTTCCTCGGCCTTGCTGGCGGTCTCGCTGCCTTCGCCGGCCTTGGCCTCGCTGGTTGCGGCCAGGCTCCTGCCGCTGGTTCCGCTGCTGGCAGCGGTGACGCCGCAGCCGCCCTTTCCGGCACCATCAACTGCGGTGGCGCTACGTCGTTCCAGCCCCTCATCGAGGCTGTGGCCGAGGAGTTCTATAAGGAGAACCCCGACGTCGTGATCGCCATCTCCGGTGGCGGCTCGGGCGACGGCATCTCCGGCATCGTGGACGGCTCGCTGCAGATCGGCCGCTCCGACGTGTTCGCCGAGGAGAAGGTCGACGACGAGTCCCAGCTCGAGGGCCTCGTTGACAACCAGGTGTGCATCGTCGGCATGGGCCCCATCGTGAACGCCTCCGTCGACATCGACGACATCACGACCGAGCAGCTCAAGGGCATCTTCACCGGTGCCATCACCGACTGGTCCGAGGTGGGCGGCACCGCCGGCACCATCAACGTCATCAACCGTGAGGCCGGTTCCGGCACCCGCGCCACCTTCGAGGCCGCCGTGCTTCAGGGCGAGGAGGTTCCCGCGGACTTCACCCCGGTCGCCGAGGTCGATTCTTCGGGCACCGTCGTTGAGCAGGTCGCTGCCACCGAGGGTTCCATCTCCTACGTCGCCTTCAACTACTACGAGACCAACGAGGGCATCAAGGCGCTCAACGTCGACGGCGTCGAGCCCACGCAGGAGAACGTCGAGTCCGGCGACTTCAACATCTGGGCTTACGAGCACATGTACACCCGCTCCGACGAGGATGAGGCCACGGCCGCCATCACCAAGGCGTTCATCGACTTCATCATGAGCGAGGACATTCAGTCCACGACCGTCATCGAGCAGGGCTTCATCCCCGTGAGCAACATGAAGGTTCAGAAGGACGTCGACGGCAACGTCACCCCTGTCGAGTAGCAATTGCTCTTCGTATGAGCTTGTTTGAGTAATTGACACGTTGGGGCGCCTCCCGCTTGCGTGAGGTGCCCTTTCGTCTGTGAGAAAGGCGTCACATGGCAAAGGTCATGCCGAAACGCCGTCTGGAGAACATAGGTCTGGGAATCACTGGTGCGTGCGTGCTGCTCGTAGCCCTCGTGGTTGTTACCTTGATTTTCATGGTTGCAGAGCAAGGTTTGACCACGTTCTTCGTCGACGGTTTCGATCCTATCGCGTTTCTAACCGGTCAGCACTGGATTCCTGAGCAGGATATGTACGGAGCGCTCCCCATGATCGTGGGCTCGTTCTCGGTCACGCTGCTCTCGACCCTCATCGCCTTGCCCATCGCCCTTGGTTCGGCCATGTTCGTGGTCGAGGTCGCTCCGGGCTTCGGTACCCGCGTGTTCCAGCCGCTCGTCGAGCTGCTCGTGGGCATTCCGTCCGTCGTGTACGGCGTGCTCGGCCTCTACGTGGTGAACGCGGCGATGCGCGCGATCTTCGGCGCCGCCGCCGGTACCGGTGCGGGTATTCTTTCCGGTTCCATCGTGCTTGCCGTGATGATTCTTCCTACCGTCACCACGCTCTCCATCGACGCCCTGCGCGCTGTGCCCAACGAGTACCGCGAAGGCTCCTACGCCCTTGGCTGCACCCGTTGGCAGACCGTGTGGCATGTCGTGCTTAAGAGTGCGACCCCTTCGATTATGACGGCCGTCATTCTGGGTATGACCCGCGCCTTCGGCGAGACGCTCGCCGTGCAGATGGTCATCGGCGGTGTGGAGCGCAACATGCCCACGGGACTCCTCTCGCCTGCCTCCACCCTGACCGCCACCCTGACCGCCGGTCTCAATAACGCGGTGAGCGGCACCGAGTTCTACCACGCGCTGTGGACGCTCGGCCTGATCCTGCTCATCATGTCGCTCATCTTCATCGTCATTATCCATATCATCGGTCATAAGGGGGCGAAGCAGAATGGCTAATCAGACCCCTGAGGTCGTCGAGACGCGCGACCTTTCCGCGCACGTCAAGCGCATCGGCCGCCAGGACAAGATCGCTACGGGCATCCTCACTGCCATCGTGGGATTCGTGCTCGCGCTGCTTGCTGCCATCATCATCTACATTCTGGTACGCGGCGGCGGTGTGGCGCTCACGCCTGGGTTCCTCACGAATCCCAGTACAGCCGAGGTCTCGGGCATCCTCTACCAGCTGTTCGACTCGTTCTACATGCTCATCATCACGCTCATCATCTCGGTGCCCATTTCGCTGGGTGGTGCGATTTTCCTCGTGGAGTACGCGCCCGATAACTGGATCACCTCCGCAGCGAAGACGGCGATCGAGACCCTCTCGAGCCTCCCGTCCATCGTGGTGGGCATGTTCGGCTCGCTCTTCTTCGTCGTTGTGATGGGTTGGGGCATCTCGATCCTCTCCGGCGCCGTGGCGCTCACGATGTTCAACATCCCCATTTTGGTACGCACCATCCAGCAGGCGCTCGAGGACGTGCCGCGCAGCCAGCGCGACGCGGCGCTCGCCATGGGTCTTACCCGCTGGGAGACCACGGTGAATGTGCTCTTGCCCGCCGCTCATCTTCACCTCGGGTTCCGCGCCGAGCCGTTTGAACTTCGAGAACGTGCTTAACTTCTCGAGCCCCACGAACCCCTTCAACATCTTCCGTCCCGCCTGCACGCTCGCCGTCTATATCTGGCGCCTCACGAGCGAGCCCACGCCCGGCTCGACCGAGATCGTGTGGGGCACCGCGACGGTGCTCATCGTGTGCGTGCTGCTCTTCAACGTGCTCGCGCGCGTGCTGGGCAAGTTCCTTGCGAGGAGGCTGACCGCCGAATGACCGATACCTTGAACCAGCAGGAAGCCGCGGCGGCTGCCGTTGCGACCGGTGCGCCTGTCGCCCAGACCGCGACCGATACCCCCGCCGCCCTCCTCACCACGAAGGACGTGACCGTCACCTACGACCTCAAGCACGAGGCACTCCACAAAACGAGCCTCGAGTTCCGCGCGGGCGAGGTCACGGCGCTCATCGGTCCCTCCGGTTGCGGCAAGTCCACGTTCCTGCGCTGCCTGAACCTCATGAACCTCGAGATCCCCCGCTGCAAGGTGGGCGGCGAGATCTTCTACCACGGGCATAACATCAACACGCCCAAGGAGAACCTCTTCGAGCTGCGCAAATCTATTGGCATGGTGTTCCAGCAGCCCACGCCGTTTCGCAAGTCCATTCGCGAGAACATCCTGTTCGCGCCCAAGAAGCACGGCCGCCTGCACGGCAAGGACGAAGAGGACGAGCTCGTGGAGACCGCGCTTCGCCAGGCGGCGCTCTGGGACGAGGTCAAGGACAAGCTCAAGCAGAGCGCCCATGCTCTTTCCGGCGGTCAGCAGCAGCGCCTGTGCATCGCGCGCACGCTTGCCATGAAGCCGGATGTGGTGCTCTACGACGAACCCTGCTCCGCGCTCGACCCCATCTCGACGTTTACCATCGAGGAAACGATTCGCTCTCTTTCCGAGACGGGTCTGTGCCAGATCATCGTAACCCACAACATGCAGCAGGCCGGTCGCGTGAGCGATCGCACCGCCTTCTTCTACGTGGGTGATATGGTCGAGACGGGCACGACGCAGCAGATTTTCTCGGCGCCTCGTGACCAGCGCCTTTCCGACTATCTGACGGGTAGGTTCGGCTGATGGAGAATCATATGGATACAACGATCAATGAGGACGTCCACCGCAGCATCGAGGGCGTGGAGAGCATGATCTCCATCCGCGACTTCAACCTGTGGTACGGCGACTTCCAGGCGCTCAAGCACATCTCGCTCGAGATCCCGAAGAACCGCGCGACGGCGTTCATCGGCCCCTCCGGCTGCGGAAAGTCCACGCTGCTACGCACGTTCAACCGCATGTGCGACTTCGTGGAGAGCGTCCGTACCGAGGGTACGATCGAATTCAACGGCCAGGACATTTTCAAGATGGATGCCAACGCGCTGCGCGTGTACGTGGGCATGGTGTTCCAACACCCCAACCCGTTCCCCATGAGCATCCGTGAGAACATCCTTTATGGCCCTAAGCGTATGGGACGCATGAGCCGTGCGGAGGAAGACGAGATCCTCGAGCGCTGCCTGACGCGCGCGGCGCTGTGGGACGAGGTCAAGGACGACCTGAACAAGAGCGGTCTGGGGCTTTCCGGCGGCCAGCAGCAGCGCCTGTGCATCGCCCGCGCGCTCGCGACCGATCCGTCCGTGCTGCTTATGGACGAGCCGACCTCCGCGCTCGACCCCATCTCGACGAGTATGATCGAGGAGCTCATGATGCAGCTCTCCGAGGACCACACGGTCGTGGTGGTCACGCACAACATGGAGCAGGCCGCCCGCGTCGCAGACAAGACGTGCTTCTACTACCTGGGTGAGCTTGTCGAGGCGGGTCCCACGAAGGAACTGTTCTCGAGCCCTAAGGAACAGCTTACGAACGACTATCTCACGGGAAGGTTCAGCTAATGATTTCCACACGTTCCAAGTATAGTCAGCAGCTTGAGAAGATCGATGAGCTGCTGGGCAGTTTTGCCGATAAGACCGCCGGCGACATCCGTGCGCTCACCACAGCGCTTACGGGTGACGCGGAAGTGGCCGAGACGGTGCTCGACGGCGACCAGGAGGCGCGCCGCCTGCGTAGCGCGATCGAGGGCAATTGCACGGATGCCCTGTTGCTGCAGCAGCCCGTCGCCGGTGACTTGCGTTTTGTGACGGGGACGTTTCGCCTGGTATCTGACCTGGCGCATATCGACTCCAAGGCGCGCGACGTGGCGGAGCTTGCGCAGACGTTGCCCGTCGAGGTGACGGCGAACCTGAGCGAGCACCTCGCATTCGCCGCCGAGCGCGTAGCGTCCATGGTCGAGGAGGCCATCGAGGCGTTCCGCACGTCCGACGCCGACCGCGCGCGCGGCGTGTTCGCCATGGACGACGATGTGGACGATGTCTACCTTGCCGCCGAGGGCGTGGTCATCGACCTCATCAAGGCCGGCGAGACGCGCGCGAAGTATCTGCCTGAGCTCCTCATGGTGGCGAAGTATTTCGAGCGCATGGGCGACGACGCCGTGCGCATCGCCGACTGGGTGATCTTCCGCGTGACCGGTGCCCGCGAGCGCGCCGCCGTGAAGCCGGAGGAATAGCCGGGGCACGGATTAGCCGGGGCGCCGCGATTAGCTGGGGCGCAGCGGATTAGCCGGGGGCGCCGCGTATTAGCTGGGGTGCTGCGGGCACAATTCGACATCCCCCGCGCGACCTTGCGCGTTAGCTGAGCCGGGCGGTTCCTTCCTCGCCGCCCGGCTCGCTTGCTATGTGGAGACGTTACCGCGGACGTTACCGCGGACGTTGCCGCGCGAGCCGTTCCTGTGTCGCCAGCTGCCGCTGTTTATCCCTTACCACGACGTCGACATTTTCCGCCACTTTTCGGGTTCTATGCGTGAAAAGTGGCGGAATATGTCGACGTCGCGCGTATCGGCTGAAGATGGTTGATGCGCGGGCTGTTCGCTTTGTGGCCAGATTATAGGCTGCTGATTGAGCGCATACCTAGACGTTTCTGCAGGATGAGCACGGCGCCGCGGTCGGGTTCGAACTGCGGCGGGACAAGTTCGCAGCAGCGGGGGAGGGTGGCAGCGAGCGGCTCGAGGATGAGGTCGCCTGCTTTGAACGTGCCTCCGATGTACGTGACGGGGATGCGCTCGCAATCTCCGAAGATGCCGTGGACGATGGCGGAGACCATCTCGGCTTCCTCCTGCGCCGCGCGTTTAAGGATCGCGCGGGCACTTGCGTCGCCTGCGCGCGCCGCCTCGGCAACCAGCGGTGCGAGTTGGGAGATGCGCGAACGGCTCGCCATGTTTTTCTGTGCGAACTCGATGACTTCGAAATCATCGGCGATACCAAGCTCACGGCGCACGAGGCTGTGGATGGCGCTCCGCGGCTCGCGTCCGTCGCTTTGGCGCGTGAAGGTGCGCAGCAGCTCCTTGCCGAGCCAGCCGCCGCTGCCCTCGTCGCCCAGCTCATAGTCCCAGCCGCCACAGCGCATAGAGCGGTCTTCGCACACACCGTAGGCGATCGATCCGGTGCCTGCGATGATGACGATGCCGTCGCGCATGGCAAGGCCGGCAGCCCAGGCGCTTTCCACATCGTTTACGAGGGAGAACGGGTGTTCGCCTGCTGCGCCGAGCGCGGCGTCCTCAATGGCGG
>CAJLVH010000104.1 GCA_905210055.1 uncultured Enorma sp.
GTCTTCGGGCTCGCCGCGCAGGCGGGGGGATGCGGGGGCGTCGGGCGCCGCTGCTCGCTGCGCTCGCCCGGCGCGTGCGCGGGCGACGGGGATGCGGGGGTCGGAGGCGGCCTCGGGCGGCATCGCTTCGCTTGCCGCGTGCGGGGGAGGGGATGTGGCGGTCTTGGGCGCCGTCGCTTCGCTCGGCGCGTGCCGGGTTGGCCAAAAACGAAAGGTTGGTGACGCTGCTTCTCAGGAAACGGGGGTGCGCATCGCCCGCCGCCCTGGTAGGGCGCGCGGTTATCCCAGCTACGGGAGATTCGCACCCGCATTCTCCGGGAAGAAGCGTCACCAACCTTTCGTTTTTGGCTACTTTCCGCTTGGATGGTGCGTCTTGGGCAGATTCGAGTCGCCCGAATCTCGCTATGCTTCGAAATCGAGGAGCTGCGCACTGCGGGCGGCGATGGAGGTTCCGAGTGAGTTGGGGTCGGTGTGCCGTAGGTCTGCTACGTGGTTGAGGGTGGTTTCAAGCGAGTGCTCTAGGGCAGTGAGTTCGTAGGGGGCATTGAGCTGGGGCGGGGCGTCTGTTTCGAGGAGGAGACGGTCGTCGGGGAGGATGCGTGCGTATTCGCGGCCGCGTTTCGTGGCGAGCATGTACTCGTTGATTGAGAAGAGGCAGCCCAGGTGAACGGCGCGCCAGAGTTCGTCGCTGGAGCCGCTAAACCAGTGCAGGATGCAGGATGAGGTAGCGATCGCGCCGCTTCGCTCGAGGATGTCGAGCACGCGGTTCACCGATCGAATGGCGTGGATGGATATGACGCGTCCCTGAAGTGGATGTTCGGAAACCGCGCGCATGATGCGCTCGAACGCGGCAGTTTGCAGCTCGAGGCTTGCTGCTCCGCGTTTGCCGGCATCAAGCCCCACCTCGCCTACGTAGCGTGAGTGTGCGACAAGTCCTTTCAGCAGTTCAATGTCGGCATCTCCGCAGGTGCCGTCTGCAAGCCACCAAGGATGAAGCCCTGCGCCCACGCGTACGTTCGGGCGGTTGGAAAATCGTTTGAGCGCAGCTGCGGTGTCGTGCGGAGTAACGGTCGTGCAGAACAAGCCTATGCCCAGATCCTGCGCGGCGCGCGCGATTTCGACGCCGTTCGTCATGAGGTCGAGATGAACGTGCGTGTCGACGAACCTCATCGCGAGTCACCGCCGGCATCGATTCCAACAATCCGCCTCATCACGAATCCGGCGAGCATCTGTCCCATGATGGGCGGGAGATAGGAGGTCGTGCCCAAAGGTGGGCGCCCGCTTTTCGCGCATTGACCCTCATTGTCTATCGTTTTCGCATTGCCCGGGGCATCTGCGCTCTGTGGGGGGTCGAGCGGTGTTTCGGGCGAGTAGAGCACGTCGAGCCGGCGGATTCCGCGTTTGCGGCAGCATTTGCGGATGACGCGGGCGAGTGCATCGCCCTGCGTGTCGTAGATATCGGCGAAGCGCAGGAGTTCAGGATAGAGCTTCATCGCGCCGCCCATGCTGCTCACGATCGGGATATCGAGCTCTTGTGCACACGCGGCGAGCTCAAGCTTCGTCGAGACGGTATCGATAGCGTCGACGATGTAATCGATGCGCCCGCCCGCCTCAGCGCGGCAAGAAGCGATGAGGCAGGCGACGTCTCCAGGCAGCAGGAACGCATCCCGTGTGATCACGCGTGTACTGGGGTTGATGCGCTTTACGAGCGTGCGTACTGCGTCGACCTTTCGCATGCCGACGGTATCCGTCCATGCGACGGCCTGCCGGTTGGTGTTGCTCGCTGCGACCTCGTCGCCATCGACGGCGACGATCGTGCCTATGGCGCCGCGCGCGAGCGCCTCGATGCAGTTCGAGCCCACACCGCCTGCGCCCACGACCATAACGGTTGCTGCTTGCAGGCGGGCAAGTCCCGCTGCGCCCCAAAGCGCTTCAAGCCGTGATGTCAGAGTATCGTTCATAGCTCTCATTCTACGTGTAAAAATACCCCAGTGACTTTTTTACATCAAACACGTCGACCTTGGGTCGAGACGTTAGAGTTCTCGCGCCGCGTCGTAAGTCGAAAACCCTGGGGTAGATATGCGTGCATGGTTTAGCCGTGGAGAGCGGCTTTTGCTCTGGGCGAATACCAGCGAGTCTGCGACTATGCTGCATGTATGAGTTGTCAAGAACGGAGTTTCTCATGGCAGAGTTCATCTACCAGATGTACCAGGCGCGCAAGGCGCATGGCGACAAGGTCATCCTCGATGACGTGACCTTGAGCTTCTACCCGGGCGCGAAGATCGGCGTTGTGGGTCCCAACGGCATGGGCAAGTCGACGCTTCTCAAGATCATGGCGGGTGTCGAGGAAGTGTCCAACGGCGATGCGCGCCTTACGCCCGGCTACACCGTTGGCCTGCTCGAGCAGGAGCCGCCGCTCGACGACGATAAGACCGTCATCGAGAACGTGCGCATGGCGTTCGGCGACCTGCTCGCCAAGGTCGAGCGCTTCAACAAGATCGGCGAGGAGATGGCCGAGCCCGATGCGGATTTCGACTCCCTCATGGCCGAGATGGGCAAGCTCCAGGACGAGATCGACGCGGCCGATGGCTGGGATATCGACTCCAAGCTCGGCCAGGCGATGGACGCCCTCCAGCTACCCGATTCCGACATGCCCGTGAGCGTGCTCTCCGGCGGCGAGCGTCGCCGCGTGGCACTCTGCAAGCTGCTCCTTGAGGCACCCGACCTGCTGCTTTTGGACGAGCCCACGAACCACCTGGACGCCGAGTCGGTGCTGTGGCTCGAGCATTTCCTGAAGAACTACCCCGGTGCCGTGCTTGCTGTCACGCACGACCGCTACTTCCTGGATAACGTCGCGGAGTGGATCTGCGAGGTCGACCGTGGCCACCTCTATCCCTACAAGGGCAACTATTCCACCTATCTCGAGACCAAGGCCGCGCGCATCGCCGCGCAGGGGCAGCGCGACGCCAAGCTTGCGAAGCGTATGGCCTCCGAACTCGAGTGGGTGCGATCCAGCCCCAAGGCTCGCCAGGCGAAGAACAAGGCACGTCTCGCTCGCTACGAGGAGATGGAGGCCGAGGCGCGCGCGAGCCAGAAGCTCGACTGGACGGATATCCGCATTCCCGTGGGCCCGCGCCTGGGAGCGAAGGTACTCGAGGTCGAGCACCTGCACAAGGAGTTCGACGGCCGCGTGCTCATCGACGACCTTTCATTCAGCCTGCCGCGTGCGGGCATCGTGGGTGTGATCGGCCCGAATGGCGTGGGTAAGTCGACGCTCTTCAAGATGATCATCGGTGAAGAAGAGCCTTCGAGCGGTACGATCGAGCTTGGCGAGTCCGTGAAGGTGTCGTACGTCGACCAGAACCGTGCGGGCATCGACCCCGACAAGACGCTCTGGGAGGTCGTCTCGGGCGGCACCGATAAGATGATCGTCGGCGAGACCGAGGTGCCGAGCCGCGCCTATGTGGCGAGTTTCGGCTTCAAGGGCCAAGACCAGCAGAAGCGCGCCGGTGTGCTCTCCGGCGGTGAGCGCAACCGCCTGAACCTGGCGCTCACCCTGAAGCAGGGCGGCAACCTGCTGCTCCTCGACGAGCCCACGAACGACCTCGATGTCGAGACGCTCTCCTCGCTCGAGGCGGCGCTCTTGGAATTCCCCGGCTGTTCTGTGGTCATCAGCCACGACCGCATGTTCCTCGACCGTGTGGCAACGCACATCCTCGCGTGGGAGGGCACGGACGAGAATCCCGGCGCGTGGTATTGGTTCGAAGGCAACTTCGCCGCCTACCAGGAGAACCGTGTGGCACGCCTCGGCGAGGATGCCGCGCAGCCGCACCGCATCCACCGCAAGCTTACCCGCGATTAGATTCGCTTCGACGACGTCGACCTTTTCCGCCAGATTTCTCAAACGGAAGGACGAAAACGGCGGAATATGTCGACGTCGTTCAGGGTTCACGTCCGCCACGCGTTCCGCTACGCTGTTTCGACGGCTTGGGATGCGCGCGGATGAATAGGGTACAATTGCTCACGATGTACGCGGCCGGCCGCTCGGGCATCGTTCGAGGGGCTGTCGGCATGTGACGAAAGGGCAGGATCGAGTGGTGGGCGGTATCCCGGCAACTCCTCCGCGCGACCGCGCCGAGGAGGGGATTCTCTACTACATACAGCGCTATCGCCTCACGGGCGGCGACCGCCTGCCTGCTGAGCGCGATCTTGCCGAAGAACTTGGGGTCTCGCGCACGGCGCTTCGCGCGGCGATCGGCCGGCTCGAATCCGCTCACATGCTTGAACGCCGTCATGGCGCGGGTACGTTTATCTGCCCCGCCAAACCCGTCAACATCTTCGAGGACACGTACAGCTACTCCGATTCCGTGCGCACCGTGGGGCGCGTGCCCGGTTCGCGCGTGATCTCTGCCCGGTGGGAGACCGCCGATGCCGCCCTCGCGGAACGTACCGGCCTTGCCGAGGGTGCTCCTATCTTCGAACTCTGCCGCGTGCGTCTTGCCGACGAGCACCCCGTATCGATTGAGACATCTTCGATCAACGGCTCGCTGTGCCCGGGTATCGACCGCTTCGATTTCGGCAGCGAGGAACTCTACCGCGTGCTTGAACGAGCGTATGGCATCCGCGTCGAGCACGGTATCGAACGCATCTCCATCTCGCGCGCGAATGGCGACGAGGCGGATTACCTAGGCATCGCGAAGGGGTCGCCGGCGTTCTTCGAATCGGCGCTCGAGTACGATGCCGAGCACACGCTCGTGGAGTACGTGAAGACGGTCATCAATCCGGCGCGCTACCGCTTCGCAAGCCTGAGCGGAAGGCAAGAGGTTATGCCCAAGGAGGTGCTTGCATGGCTGAACGCGTAGACGCCCACCGCCCTGGTACGGGCATCAGCTCTTTGAGCGGCTTCATCTCCGATAAGCTGGTCGAGCGCATCGAGCGCGGCGAATATCCGGAAGGCTCCGCGATGCCCTCTGAGCACGATCTGGCGCGGGAGTTCGGTGCGACGCGCTTCGTGGTGCGCGCTGCTCTCGACGATCTTGCTGTCATGGGGCGGATTCGCCGCGTACAAGGCAAGGGAACCTACGTTACCAGCCGGCGCTTCGAAGAGGTCGGCGAGGTGGGGGGCTTTCGCGAATCTGCCCGCACCTCAAACCGCGCCGCTTCCGTGCGCGTGCTTTCCCGTTCGCGCCGTCTCGCAGGGCCATACTTCTCGCGCATCTTCTCGATCGACGAAGCAGATGTGCTCTATTCGATCCGGCGCCTCAACAGCGTCGACGGCGAGCCCCTTTCTATCGAGCGCGCGCTCGTGCCGCTCGCTTTGTTCGAAGGCATCGAAGAGGTCGATGTTTCCGTGTTCAGCTTGTACGAGACATATAAGATGTACGGTCGCGAGGTCGTGGCGACGGGCGAGCGGCTCGACATCGAGACCCTTTCCGCCCACGATGCCGCGCTGCTGCAGGTCGAACCTGGCGAGCCGGCGCTCTCGCTCGCCTGCCTGAGCTTCGATGCAACGGGATGCGTGGTCGAGTATTCCAATTCACTCTGCCGTGCAGATCGGGGAAGTTACAGCTACGAGTACTGAGGCTGAAGGGCTCGCGGCAAAGGTGTGCACCGTCATGGACACCGCGTTCCGCCAAGTGCAAAGCAAATAAAACCAATCACCGATGATTTGCTACCGCTTAGCGCTGTCCCTTTGCGCTGTCGAAAGTGGTATTAAATACTCATAATTGATAAGTGGTATTAAATAGCTTTGAAATGTTGCTTAGCTGCAACCACCGTCCGTGGCGTATGGGAAGGTGATGCATGGTGAAGATGGCGGACTACATCGAGCGCTCCGTGACGCGGCTCGACGAGGTCGCTGCACGCGGTCTCGAACTCGTTGAACCGTTGGTCGAGCGATTCACCTTGAGCGGCTGCGATGCCCTGCGTATCGTTGCGTCCGGCTCCTCCAAGAACGCCGCCGATATCGCCCGTCCGCTCCTACAGCGCTCTCTGGGGCGCGAGGTGCAGGTCGTGACGCCCGAAGCGTTCATCGATTTCGAGCATGCGCAGCCCACGAACGCGTTCAACGTCGCCGTGTCGCAGAGCGGATACTCCACCAACACGATTGCCGCCCTCGATTTCATGGCCGAACATGACCTTCCGTGTGCGGCCCTCACCGCGAACTGGGCGGCGCCCATCTCCGAGCACGCCGTGTGCGTGTTCGATTACGGCGTCGGGGTCGAATCGGTCGACTTCGTCACCATGGGCGTGCACGTGCTCGTCTGCTACCTCATGCTGTTCGGCATCGAAGCGGGTGAGCGCATGGGCGCACTCGATGCCACAGAGGCTGATCGGCTGCGCGGATGCCTCTGTACGGCCGGAGGAGCATGCGCGTCGGGCATCTCCGCGGCACGAGCCCTCTTTGAAAACCAGAAGCTTGCCCTGTCCACGCAGGCGCCGGCGATCTTCGTAGGCAACGGCGCGCTTCGCGGCGTGGCGCAGGAGGCGGCGCTCAAGTTCAGCGAGACCACGAAGGTGCCAGCGATGTGGTTCGAGGGCGAGGAGTTCATCCATGGCCCCGAGATGCAAATTACACCTGGTTACCTAGTCGTCATCATCGACGACGCAGACGGCTCGGAGCGCCTGGCCGGCATCGCGCGCGGCATCCGCTCCGTCACGGACACCTGTTATCTCCTCACCGCTCATCCCGAAGGGGCGGCGCACGAGGTCGTGATCGAGGCGTCGGCACCCGAGGTCTACCCGTTTGCCGCCCTCGGCTTCATCCAATACCTCGCCGCGCAGATCGCCGGCGCCCTCAAGAGCTGGGACGTGCATCCGTATCTCGATGCGGTGGATGATGCTTTCGCCTCGAAGGCACCGGGATACGACGAATCCGTGCACGAGCTCGAACGCCGTGCTGCAACGGTCTACGGAGATTCGGCGGGAGCCTAGCCCGCCTCTCATACGTATCGGAAATCCTCTAGGTGGAGAAGGGAGTCAAGGATGAAACCGACGGAAAAGGTTGAGATCATGCATTTCGACCAAGAAGGGTACCTGAAAGACGGTGAAGCCCTGTACGAGACGGGGAAGAAGATGGCGGCGCTTGCGGATCGTGTGGCCGACGAGGGCTACGACGCGATCTTCCTCATGGGCGTCGGCGGCACCTGGGACGAGCTCATGCAGCTCGAGTACCTCATGAACAAGTTCGGCG
>CAJLVH010000105.1 GCA_905210055.1 uncultured Enorma sp.
TCTTCGGCATCCGATCCGCACGCTCGGAGAAGCAGCGCGCCGTGTCGAGGTCCTGGAAGCCCAACGCGAGCTGCACGTCGCAGTTGCCCATGATGGACATGGCGCGCGACCGGCCGTAGCGTGCCTCGAGCTGATTCACAGACTGCAGCAGCAGCGTGACCCAGATCTCTCGACTGCGTGCGACGGCGAGCAGGTCGTCGATGTTGTTGATGTAGAGGTTCGCGAAGTCGTCGAGGAAGAGCCGTACGGGAACGGGCATGCGGCCGCCCGGGCAACGGTCCGCTTCGCGCAGGAGCGCCTTGAAGGCCTGGTCGACGAAGAGGCTCGTGAGTGGATCGAGCGCGCGGTCGATGTCGCTCATGGTCACGAAGAGCGCGCGGCGCTCGTGGCCGAAGCGGGCGAAATCGACCTGGCGGGAGACGGTGTAGAGTCTGAGCGCCCCGTCGAACCCCAGGCACATGAGCTTCTCGGCAATGATGCCGATGATGCTCGCGTTCATCTTCTCGGCATCGCGCGTGGAGGCGTAGCGCAGGTACATCGAGGATGCGAGGCTATCGGGGTCGCTCACCTCGAGGTCATCGAGCAAGCGGAATGTCGCACCGTCATTCAGGTGCTCGGCAAGCTCGACCAGCGCAGCGAACGTCTGCTCCTCGCGCGGCAGCTCTTCCATCACGTATGCGATGAGCGCGGCAAGGAGGTTTGCCGCGGCGCGGTCCCAGAACGGCTCCTTCCCGTTCTCGACAGGGCAGAGTGCGACAGCGATGGAGAGGATGTCCTGCTGGTTGGGGCGGCCGTGGGAGTCTCGACGGATGAACGAGAGCGGGTTGTAGCCCACGTGCGCGGCTCCGGCGGGAAGCGGTCGCGGCTCTTCGCAGATGTTCGCGAAGTCGAGGCACTCGACCGTATAGCCTGCACCAGCGAGCATCGTGCCCATCTCGCGGCAGAGCGTGCCCTTGGTGTCGAGCACGATGAAGCTCGAGCCCATCTGAAGCAGGTTGGGCTTGAGCACGTGGCGCGTCTTGCCCGCGCCTGATGGGCCGATGACGAGCATGTTGTTGTTGATGCCCGTCTGGAAGGAGTCGGTCTCGATGGTGCGGTTGCGGCCGACGATGGTCTGGCTCTGGTAAGCGGTGCGGTCGATGACGTTCGGCAAGTCCGTGGACATGAGCAGCATCCCTTCTGAAACGTATTGGTTTTGGTCTGGCGCGCCCTTGCATCAGGCGGCAGCGAGGCGGGCAGAGAGCGTGGGATTGCGGCGTGCCTGTGTGCGAGCACACGCTGCCCCGGTTCCATAGCACCTCGCAAGCGCCAGGGGTTCGAAGAACAGGGGCAGGGCCAAGCGCTGCAAGCGTTCCTCGGGACTCTCCGGATCCTCATCCCACCAGGGATAGTCCTCGTCCTCGCAGGCCTCATCGATACACGCTCGCTTCTTCGCGAAGTGCTCGCACATGACCTCGGCAGAGCAGTCGCGCGATTCCCCGAGCGCCCCGGTCGCCCGTGCGGAATACTGCTTGAAGTCCGGCGCTGCCGGGCCCTTGGAGAGTTCAGGCGACGACCTGACGGCTTCGAGGATGTCGCCCGCCGTGGAAAAGCAGAAGGCATAGAACAGCGCACGCGCTTCGGCAGCATTGAGGTCGTTGCCACAGTACTTCCGTGCCATGTGAGCGAAATCGTATCGGGGCGAGCGCCGGCGCTGCGAACGAGATGTCTCCCTGCCCGTATCGTCAGACGCTTGGCCGGTCTCTTTCTGCTCACGGGCTTTGCTGTTCCACATCGTGTACTTGCGGATCGGGTCGAGCAGGCCGTCTACGAGCGCCTCCCGACTCGCGGTGAGGGCGACGAGGGCGTTGTGATCCTGCGCGTTGCGGGCGGTGGCGTCGAGGATCATCGCGAGGCGCGCGATGCCGCCGACATCGCCTGTCCATTCGGGCAGCTCCGCGCCATAGCTCTCGAGGTACAACCCGGTCATCCCCGACGTAGCGATGCGGTGGCACATGCGGCGCGCCTTCGCGTCTCCGCAGTAGCGCTCCCAGGGGGCACGCGCAAGGACGGAGAGGCTGGCAGCGATCAGTTCGGGCGGAACCATGCTGTCAAGCGCCGCATCGATGCGGCCGGCAAGTACGGTAGCTCGCGTGTTCATGCTACGCCTCCACGCACGTCTCGGAACCGAATAGATCCTGGCAGCGGCGCACCTCTTCGCGGTGCTCCTCCTCATACGCCCAGACGCGCTGCAGGGAGGAAAGATAGGTTGCGAGCATCTCCTCATCGCTCGGGCGGCCGTACCGCTCGTACTCGACGCCTCCCTCATGCGCGAGCAGCGCGTCGAGTTCGCCGGAAAGCGCCATACCGAGCGCCGCCCGCGCGTCCTGCGCTGCGTAGATGAGCGTCGCGTATTCTGGGTTCGAATCGAAAAAAGTGTGCTGCGCGGTAGCGGTAGGGTGTGCCATGTGGTTCCTCTCCTATCTGATACGTGTCATTTCCATCGTGATGTGCTCGAGGGTGGGGCGCCGTATGCGCACTGCGTCCCGCAGATTGCTCTGCAGTGCTTTCTAGCAGCGGGGAAGTCGGTAGTCGGCCATGATGGCGAGCGGACAGAGCAGCTTGTTGTACGCCCCGATGGCAAGCAGCGCGCCATATTCATCGTCGGTGCGCGCCCCGGCGGCCATATCGCGCACGACAGCCGCGATGGGCTGGCCGTCGTCTGCGCTCACGTGCGCCGTCTTGATGGGACAGATGGTGTCGCAGGCGATGGTCTTGAAATAGGCCAGGCGCTCCTGACGCGGCATCTCGCGCTTCTCGGGCTCGTTTCCGTCGCCCCCGGTGAGATCGATCATGGAGACCGTTTTCGAGATGCCGAAGAGCTCCTCATCGTCGTAGAAGAACCAGACGGCGGCTTCAAGCTCGCAAAACGGGATCTCGAGCAAGACGGAAACCGTCGCGCGCGCCTCGTCCTCCGTCATGCCCATGAGCTCGAAGCGATCGGTGGCGTCTTCCCGTGCGTCATCTGGCAGCTTGAGCATGCCGGCGAACAGGGGCTGTGCGTAGTATCCCTCACCGAAGCTCGGCGCCTCTTCGTATGCGTCGGCGCGATGCGCGTCGACGCCGTGCCGCTCGAGCACGTCGATCGCTGTGACGACGAGCTCGGTCAGGCAAGGCATGATGCAGGCGAGGCCCTCCTTGATCTTGCCTGCGCGCTCGGACGCATCGGGCGCGGCGCCGGTGGCGTCCTCGTCGGGATTGAGGTCCTCGGCAGGCGGCTCATAGGGCTGCTCCCAGGGCACGACGTTCGACCCGTCGTCGCCTTTGGCATCCATGAGCTTGGGCTGGTATTCCTCGAGGTCGAAATAGTCTCCTGTGATGAGATGGGCTGCGGTGCCGAGCGTCTTGCCCCGATAATCCCAGAGATCCGGCACGAACCTCCCCAGGTAGCCATCGATGCACGCACGAGTCGCCTCCGCCGTGCGCCCGAATCCCCCTACCAGGTGTGCGAGCGGTATCCGGGCGAACGTCGCGAACGCGCCGAGGATGCAATCATGGTAGGGGCGGCGGAGCCGGTTGAGCTCTTCCTCGCGAGCCCTGTCTTCCTGTGCCATGCGCTTCAACTCTGCTTGCAGGGCGGGGTTTTCGGCCGACATTTCGGCAAGATCCGTCTCCAGCTCTTCCAGCAGATCTTCGAATGTCGGAAGTTCTTCGTCCATGTGACCTCCCTTGCTTGATAGCCTGTGTTGTCGTTGCGTGCGGTCGCTGTCCTGCGCACCGGCCGGCACCGCCTGCGATGCAGGGGTGTCCAGCCGGCCATACTCGTCCGGTGGCCGACGCATGTGCGCCGGCGCGGCTCCGTCTGCCGCCGCTCTCGTTCCTTGTGGCTGCTGCCACCGGACGTGTTGCCACACCGCCCTCCCCGCAAGGTCATCGCCCCGGCAGGCTCGCTTCCGCAGGTCATCGCGCGCTCGGGGCGCGCTCGCCACGGGACGGGGCTGCGCCGGGCGCACGCCGCCGAAGGGAGGACGGCGTGTATGCAGTTATCAAGGTTCCAGGCCCCATCGATTCCGCTCGACGCAGGAACAACCACGCCGAAACGGGATGGGGGGGTCAGTACCCCGGGACGCAACGCCTCGAATAGAGACAGCTCCGCCAAGGGTCTGCTGAACCACATGCACTACGCGCTATAAAGTTGTTAGACAGTGTTCCTCATGCTTGCCGTTACCTCTTACTCGCTACAACTCGCATCTGATGTGCTCGGCGCTCCGGAACAGGCTCTACCTTTCACCCGGAGCAAATACGGAAGAAAAAGTGTGTACGCGTACTATACACCCACCGCGCGTGAAGGTGCTCGAGAACTTCTAAAATATTTTTCCGCGCGTGAGATTCCCCGGCTGTCGCCCCGCACCTGGCTTTTATCCCTTGCGCACCTCATAGGGCGTGTCCTCGCCGCGGCTGAACGCGAGCAGTGCCTCGGTCGTGCTGCGCACCATGTGCTCGACATCTTCCGCCGTATAGAACGCCATATGTGGCGAGACGATCACGTTCGGCAGCGCCATGAGCACTGCGCGGTCACGATTGGGCAGCACCTCGCGGCTCGCATCGCGGTAGTAGAGGTTCGATTCATGCTCGATGGTGTCGAGCGCCGCGCCGCCCAAATGCCCGGACTCGATCGCGTCCACGAGCGCTGCCGTGTCGACGAGCATGCCGCGGGCGGCGTTCACCAGGATGGCACCCGTCTTCATGCCGGCAAGCTCCGCAGCACCGATCATATGCCTGTTCTCGGGCAGACCGGGCGCATGGAGCGTCACGATGTCCGCACTTGCGAGAAGTTCCTCAAGCTCGACATATTCGGCAAGATTACGCACGTCGTCGCGCGGATACGGGTCGCATGCGAGGATTCGGCAGCCAAAACCCGTAAGCTCGCGGATCACGCATGAGCCGATGGCACCGGTGCCCACCACGCCCACGGTACACGACGCAAGCGAACGCCCGATCTTGCCCTCGAGGCCGAAATCCTGCGCCGCGGCCTGCCGGAACACGAACTTCGCCCGACGGAGCGCCATGAGCATGAGCATGATGGTGTAGTCCGCCACGCCCTCCGGCGGGTAGGCCGCGTGGGCGAGGCGCATGCCGAGGGCGCGTGCGTATTCGACGTCGATATGGTCGTAGCCGATGGAGCGCGTCGCGATTGCACGGACACCCAGCTCGTGGTAGCGGTCGAGGAGCTCGGGCGTCATGGGGTTCGTGATGATGGAAAGCGCCTCCGCGCCGCGCGCGAGCTCTGCGTTCTCGAGCGTGGGATAGTCGGCCGTCCAACCGAACTCGAACCCAAGTTCCTGGCTAAGCGCCTCAAGGTATCTCAGCTCGTCAAACGGACGGAGTGCGAACGCGAAAAGCTTCATGGCCATTCCTCTCGCAGTGATAATCTGAGTCCAAACATAGATTATCACTTCGCCCAGGCGCAACTGCCGCGCAAGTGTGACACTTTCCCCTGGCACCACTGTCACGCGTGACAGTTTCCCCTGGCACGGCTGTCACGCAAGTGTGACAGTTTCCCCTGGCACCACTGTCACGCGACAGCAAAAAGCCCGGTACCCACCGAAAAAAGGCACCGAGCTTGCTGCGAACACTGGAGCCAGCGACAGGAATCGAACCCGCAACCCGCTGATTACAAATCAGCTGCTCTACCGTTGAGCCACGCTGGCGTCTAGCTTGTTCAGGATACTGAAAGCGCTGCAGCCGCGCAAGCAGCCAATGATTCCTCTGAGGAAAATTCACCTCATGCGGTTGCGCAGCGCCTCGAGCTTGGCCAGCGTATCCGGCGAAAGTCTGCTGCCGAGGGTCAGCTTGACCTGCGGCGCCTCCTCGGCCTCTTTGACGTCGGCATCGAAGAGGCGCATCTCTTCCACGAACATGCGCGCCGAGATGCGGGTGACGCCCTTGCCCATGACCGTCGCCTGGATGGTGCCGTCGCTCGTCACCACGGAGCAGGCGCGCCCGGCCTCGCGCGCCTCGGTGCACAGGCGCTGCACCACCGTGTCCGCCGAGACACCCGGGGGCGAGAACTCGATGCGCACGCCCGCCTGCGGCAAGTTGGGACGATCGGCCGAGACGTTGCCCGCGCCGTCGAACACGATCACCGGCTCGTAGCGACGCTGCGCGAATGCAGCAACATCTGCGATGAGCGCCGTGCGGGCACGGTCGTAGACATCGCTCGAATACGGATCGTCTGAGTGGTCGAAGATGAGGTGCTCATAGCGCGGTGCGGCGTGGATGACATTGTATCCGTCGACGACGAGCAGCTCGCGCTGGCCGCGCGCGTTCGTCCCGCGCGCCGGATCGACAACGCTTGCCGGTGCGAACGCGGAGGCAAAGGCGTTGCCCGCGCCGTACGTCGCCGCGTTCACCGCCGCGCGTGCCGAACCCTCGCCGAAGCGCTTGGCTTTCGCCTTCTTCCGACTCTTCTTGCTCATCTCGTCCCTTCACGCCAAAGTAAAAATAACCCAAGGGTTATGTTGCATGCGACAAATCACGCGAAAAAGCGCATCCTTTCGCACATGTAAAATAACCCCTGGGGTAATTTTACATACCGACTTACTGGTTCTGTCGCAGCCATTCGTAGCAGAGCGCCGTCGCTGCCTGCGCCACATTCAGGCTTTCCGTTTGCCCGCGCTGCGGAAGCTTGGTGAGGTCGTCGCAGGTCTCGAGCACGAGCCGGCTGATGCCATCGCCCTCGGAGCCCATAACGAGCGCGATGCGCCCAGCAAGCGGCGTCTCCCAGCACACGCCCTCGGCATGCTCAGACGCCCCGACCGCCCAGAACCCGGCAGCCTTCAAGTCCTCGAGCGCACGAGCGATATTCGGCACGCGCGCGATGGGCAGGTGCATGACCGCGCCGGCGCTCGTCTTGTACGTAGTGACGGTGACCTCGGCCGCGCGCTTGCTCGCGATGACGACGCCCGCGGCACCCACGACCTCCGCCGAGCGGACGATGGCCCCAAAGTTGCCCGCGTCGGTCACGTGGTCGAGCACCACCACGAGGGCCGCGCCGTCGCCTGCGCGCGCGACAACATCCTGGAGGCTCGCATAGGGGAACTCCCCCACCTCGAGCGCGATGCCCTGATGCGCGCCGTGAGCAGAAAGCGCATCGAGCTCCGCGCGCGACACGCGCCGCACGGGAATGCCCGCAGC
>CAJLVH010000106.1 GCA_905210055.1 uncultured Enorma sp.
CCGCCATGACGCTCGCACTGGCGGGCGGCTTGGCGATCTCGATTGCAGGCGTGGTCTTCGTTCCCCACATCCTCGCCTTCATGGGCACGCCCTCCGACCTCATGACCGAGGCAGTCCCCTATGCCCGCTGCTACGCGGCCGCGATGGTGTGCTCGCTCGTGCTCAACATGGGGTCTGCGCTCTTGCGCTCCGTGGGCGATACCCGCACGCCCGCCCTGATCATCGCGAGCGGCTGTATCATCAACGCAGCGCTCGACATCCTGTTCGTCGCCGTGCTGCACCTCGAGGCCATGGGCTGCGGTCTCGCCACCGCACTCACGCTCACGATCAACGCGACATTCATGACGCGTCGCCTCATGCGGGCGCAAGGAGCTTGGCGGCTCGATCTGCGGCGTCTGGGGATAGACGGCCGCATCTGCAAGAGCATGCTCGCGACCGGACTCCCCTTAGGCATCCAGTCCTCGGTATATTCATTCTCGAACATCATCCTGCAATCGACCGTGAACACGTTCGGCACGGACGCCGTCACGGGCTGGGGGCTTTCGAGCCGCCTCGACGCGATTGTATGGATGGTCACGGAGGCACTCGGGGTCTCGGTGACGACGTTCGCCGCGCAGAACTTCGGTGCCCGCAACTACGAGCGCATGCGGCAGGGGTACCACACATCGCTCGCGATCACGATCGCGCTCGTGGGCAGCCTGTCAGCACTTCTCGTGATCTTCGTGCAGCCGCTTTCGCGCATCTTCATCGACGATGCCGCGGTAACGGGATACACCACCGTCATGATTCACTTCATCGCGCCGTTCTATCTGTTCTATTCGATCGTGGACAACACTTCCGGCGCGATTCGCGGCTCCGGCGAGAGCCTTCGCCCGATGCTGCTCACGATTCTCGGCACCGTTGTGTTCCGCATGATCTGGCTGCTCGCCGTGGTTCCGCTCCATCACACCATCGAGACCATGCTCATGGTCTACCCCGTGACGTGGATCCTCACGTCGATCCTGTTTGTCGCCTACTACCACTGGGGGCACTGGCTCCGTCATGCGGAGAACCGCGCCGCACGACTCGCTGCCGCCGCGGAGACGCGAAGCGCCCACCGCGAGGTTTCAATCTAGCATGCCAGTGAACGTACCTGCCGGAAAACGTGCCGTAGTCCGCCGGCTTCCGCTTGCGCTGAATCACCTTTATTCGACATTTTCTAGCCGAACAACAGCGATTCTGTCGAAATAAGGCGATTCAGCGGATGCAATCAAAACAGGATGCGGACGAGGGACAGAAACAGGATGCGGCCAATACGGGATGCAGCCGAGAGGCGGGGACGCGTGGCGCGCCTTTACGCGTAGCGTCCGTGCTGGTAATGGTAGCTGTTTGACGTGTGCGGACAGAGCTGCCAGAATGCGACGGCGGAAGCCGCGGCTACGTTGAGGGAATCCACACCGCGCGCCATGGGAATGCGGACCGTGAGGTCGCAGCCGTCGATGGTGCGGAGCGAGAGGCCGTCGCCCTCGGTGCCCATGAAGAGCGCAAGGCGGTCGATCACGGCGAGCGCCGGGTCGTCGAGCGAGTAGGAATCGTCGGCAAGTGCCATAGCAGCGCAGGTGAAACCCGCTTCATGCAACACGCCGAGACCGTCGGCAGGCCAGGAGCGCGCATCGGTCCCCAACCGCGTCCACGGCACCTGGAACACCGTGCCCATGGAGACGCGGACGGCACGCCGGTACAGCGGGTCGCAACAGGTGGGACTCACGAGGATGCCATCGACGTTGAGCGCGGCGGCGCTTCGGAAGATCGCACCGACATTCGTATGGTCGACGATGCCCTCGAGCACGCAGACGCGCACCGGGCGGCCGTCGGCACGGCAGCAAAGACCATTCAAAAACGTTCGAGCATCCTCTATGCGTGGACGCCTGAATGCCGCGAGCGCGCCACGCGTCACGTTGAAGCCGGTGAGCTCCTCCATAAGCTCCATCGGCGCGATGAACGCGGGGATATCGAGTTCAGGTCGAGCGGCGGAAAGGTCGCCGAACAGCGGTTCGAACTGTTCGAGCCAGCGCTCTCCCATAAGAAAGCTCACCGGCTCGAGTCCCGCGTTAAGCGCCCGCTCGATCACCTTCGCGCTCTCGGCGATGAAGATGCCCTTCTGGGGCTCGAGGATGCTCCGCAGCTGCCGCTCCGTGAGGTGCGTATATGCCTTGAGGCGCGGGTCTTCGAGATCTGCGATGTGCCGAACTTGAACCATGGTGCTCCTTATGAAAAGCACCCCCGAGGTATTTCGACATGCGTCGACGGCATGCTTGCCGGGTCGCTTGACCGGCGCACGTCGAGATATCCCTGGGGCAGTTTTTACACTGATATAGATGATCTCGCAGGGGCGATTGCTACCCCACCACGTGGTCGAGCGCAGCCGAAACAACGTCGACCGCAACATCGAACCAGGAATATCCCGCACCCTTGCCTGCGTCGCCGGGTTCCGCGCGCTCGTACGTCACGAACTCATATGCCACGCCGGCATCGCCCTCACCGGAATCAATGACGTATCCGCCGTCGCTCGAGCCAACGCGCCACGCAGGGTCTTCGTCCAAATTGGGGAAATACGCATCCGCCTCGCGCACGCAATGATTCTTCGTCACCACGGCCTCAGAGCACAAGGGCAGAAATTGGCGATACACCTCGGCGCCGCCGATGACCCAAGCTTCGTCCTCGTCTGCTACGGCAGCGAGCGCCTCGTCCACCGAATGTACGACCTCGACGCCCTTGCGAACAAAATCCTCGTCCCGCGTGAGCACAATGTTCCGGCGATCTTTGAGCGGCCGCCCGCCCGGGAAACTCTCCAAGGTCTTGCGCCCCATGATGACGGCATGCCCTTTCGTGCAACGCACGAAATGCCGCATATCGGCACGGTTTGCGACCACCATATCGCCCGCGCGCCCGATGCCCCAGTCGTCGCACACCGCGACGATGGCTTTCAGCTTACAGCCCACGCGCACCTCCTATACCGCGATGGGGATGTTGCGAATCTGCTCGCCGTGTTGGTAATCCTCGACAATGAGGTCGTCGGTCGTGAAATCGTAGAAGTTCTTGACCTCGGGCTTGAGCGAAACCTTCGGCGCCGGGTACTGCGGGCGCTGGATGAGTTCGCGCACGATATCAACATGGCGATCGTAGATATGCGCGTCTACGATCACGTGCAAAAGCTCGCCCGCAACCATATCCACGCTCTGGGCGACCATCATGAGCAAAATCGCGTACTGGCACACGTTCCAGTTGTTCGCAGCGAGAATATCCTGGCTGCGCTGCATGAGCACCATGTTGAGCGTAGGCCGCTCATCGCCCTCGGCGTGCGTGACGTTATAGGTTACGCTGTACGCGCACGGGTACAGATGCATCTCGTGGAGGTCGGCGAACGTGTACATGTTCGTCATGATGCGCCGCGAGTACGGCGTGTGCGTAAGGTCGTAGAGCACACGATCCATCTGGTCGAACTCGCCCTCGGGATACTGCGACTTCTGAGAGATCTGGTAACCGTAGGCCTTGCCGATAGACCCGGTCTCATCTGCCCACTCATCCCAAATGTGGCTGTTGAGGTCGTGGATGTTGTTCGACTTCCTCTGGTAGATCCAGAGGATCTCGTCCATGGCGCTCTTCAGCGCCGTGCGGCGAAGCGTGAGCGCCGGAAACTCCTCGCGCAGATCGTAGCGAGCCGTCACGCCGAAATTCTTGATCGTATAAGCAGGCGTTCCGTCTTCCCACTTTGGGCGCACCTTCTCACCCTGCGTGGTGGTACCGTGATCGAGGATGTCCGAACACATCTTCACGAAGAGCTGATCAGCCTTGCTCATGGCGCTCCCCTCTCGTTGCGTCTAGCCGAATGCATCCATTGTACGCGAGCGCACGCTCGCATGCCCGCCGGAGCAGAAACCGCCACAACGACCAAGATTCAGCAGCTTCCACAAGCTCGGAACGGCTCACAGGTACAAACATCTCAAACTGCAGATACGCAAGATCCTGCCTGACATGACGCCAGAAACCGAGGCCTGTGTCCTACGCGACGACGTAACTGTCCTCTTCCTCGCCCTTCGCATCGTTCGCACCGAGCCCCACCACAAAATCGATAAGCGGCGAGGAGATGAACACGGTGACGAGCGAAAACACGATCTTGGTAATGGGAATGTAGCTCAGCGAGAGCAGAAGCACGGAGAGATCCGTGAAGAGATAGCAGCGCGCGAGCTTGAGGCCGGTGACCTTGTGGATAGAGAGCGCGAGCGCGTCATCGCCGCCGGCAGAAGCGTTGCAGCGCACTACGAGTCCCGCTCCCACGCCCACGAACACGCCGCCCAGAACGGCCGCGACGAGCGGGTATGCGGAAAGATCCGGCAACATATGCGGAAGGCTCTCCCAAAGCGCATAGAAGAGCGCGAGGAGCACGCTCGAGACAGCAGACCAGCCCAGAAAGCCAGCGCCCAGTACAAAAAGGCCGACCGTGTAGCACACAACGTCGAGCACAGGCGAGGCGATGGACGCATCGATGCCGAACCAATGGTTAAGCAGTAGGATGCCGCCGAGCACGCCGCCTTCCGTAATGCCCACGACCTGATGGATGTTATGCATGCCGAACGTGAGAATCGCGCACCCGAGCGCGATGGTCGCGAACCGCTTGACGAGCCCCACCGGGGTCGTCTTCTCGAGGGCTTCCCGAGCAGAACGCTGCAGCTTGCTGATTATCCGGGCGAACATGGGTCTCACTCCATACCTGATCGCTACGTCTGTTTCCGAGTGCATAGGGTAAACTCTGGTATGGTACCAGGGTCAAGCCTTTCTCAGCTCTTCTGTGGAGGAAGTATGAAGTCGACGCGCATCAAGGACAGCTATACCATCAGCGAGGTGTCGCGCCTCTTCGGGATCGGCATCGACTCCCTGCGCTACTACGAGCGACTCGGCATCATCACACCGGCACGCGCAGCAAACGGGTACCGCATCTACAGCCTTTCCGATATGTATCAACTCGCAAGCATCAAGGAGCTGCGCGAACTTGGTCTTCGCATGGACACCATCGGAACGTATCTCGAGCATCAGTCGCTTGAGAACACGAACGCACTCATCGAAGACGAGCTCGCGCTCATCGACGCGCAGATGAAAGATCTTCACGCAAAGAGAGAAGCGCTCGAATCGCGGCAGCGCCGCCTGGAGACGGCACGAGCTGCAGCCGTGGGCACGGTTTTCATCGAGACCATGCCTACCCGTCGCTGCGTGAAGCTCTCGGGTCGGCTCGAGCGCGACGAGGAGATGGACCTCTTCATCTCGCGCCTGCATCGCCGCTACGACGAGCAGCTGCCGTTATTGGGCACGATGACCGTCGGCGCGTTCTTCGATCGCGACGCGCTCGCCGCCGGACGTGCAGATGTTTTCGAGTCCGTGTTTTTCGTGATCGACGATGATGCGATCCCTTGCGACTTCGAGCTGCCAGCGGGCGAGTATCTTGCCTACCGGTACCGGGGTTCATATGCGCAAGATGCCGATGCGCTGCGAAATCTTGCCGCATACCGTGGCGAGCCGGGTCTTTGCGAGGGCGCCGCGCCATTCGAGATCTACGAGATCGATAACCGGGACACCGCCCGCGAAGAGGAGTTCCTTACGCGTGTCGAACTGCGCATCGACTCATTTCGCACCGAAGAGGGCGCCGCCACCAAACGGTAACGACGCCCTCTTCAGCAATCAAACCAGCAGGCTAAAACTTCTTGCCCTTCATCTGCTGCTCCATAGCACGAAGCATATCCATGTCGGCGTTGCCGGAGCCACCGCCCATGCCGGCGAACGGGTTTCCGCCCATGCCACCGAAGGGGTTCGCGCCGCCCATGCCGGGAATACCGGGCATGCGCATCTTCTTGCCCTTCTTACCCTTCTTGCCGCGCTTACCGGCAGCCGCCTGCTGCTGAGCCATCGAGCGCATCTTGCCCATCATCTTGTTCATCTCGCCCCACTGCTTCATGAGGTTGTTCACATCGGTGGGTGTGGTGCCGGAACCACGTGCGATGCGGGCGCGGCGTTGGCCGTTGATGATCGAGGGCTTCAAACGCTCCTTGGCGGTCATGGATTGGATCATGGCCTCGATCTTATCGAGCATGGACTCGTCCATGTTCCCACCCATCTGGTTGAGCATGCGCTGGCCGCCAGGCAACATGCCGATGAGCGACTTCATACCGCCCATCTTCTTGAGCATGCGCATCTGGTCGAGCAGGTCGTTCATGGTAAGACCGTCGCGAAGCATGCGTTCAGCATCTTCGAGCTTCTGCGCGTCGGCCACCTCCTGCGCCTTCTCGATGATACCCACGACATCGCCCATGCCGAGGATGCGCTTGGCCATGCGGTCGGGACTGAACACCTCGAGCGAATCGGGCTTCTCACCCATGGAGACGAACTTGATGGGCTTGCCCGTCACAGCACGGACAGAAAGCGCGCCGCCGCCGCGGGCATCGCCGTCGAGCTTGGAGATGATGACGCCGTCGAAATCCGTGCGCTCAGCAAAGGTCGAGACGACGTTCACGATATCCTGGCCGGTCATGGCATCGACGACCATGAGCACCTGGTCGGGTTTCACCGCGCGCTTGATGTCGACGGCCTCTTGCATCATCTGCTCGTCGATCTGCAAACGGCCGGCGGTGTCGACGATCACCACGTCGCGCATATGGTCGACCGCCTCGCGGATGGCGCCCTGGGCGATCTCGACCGGATGCTGACCGTCGCCGCGGAAGACCGGCACGCCGATCTCACCGCCGAGCGTGGTCATAAGCCCGTCGGTGCGAAAAATGAGATACTGGCACAGTTCATCTGTGACGCTCTTGCCGTGCGCACGGAAATGGCGCGTGATCCACGAGCAGAGATCGCGTTCGGACTGCTTGCCGAAGGACAGGATCTGCGCGTGCTCCTTCACGGCGGCAGCCAGCTTTTTCATCGTGCCGTTGATTTTAAATTCCACCGTATCATAGACGAACAGCACGCAGCAGTAATCCGGAATATCGGACAAGATGGCAGCGTATTGCTCGCGCGCGCCCTCCGGCTGCTTGAATAAATCCACATCATCCACACGCACGAGCGTCCGCTCGGCCATCA
>CAJLVH010000107.1 GCA_905210055.1 uncultured Enorma sp.
AAGCGCCAAAAGCTCAGGCGCCGGCCGCAATCCCAACCAGAGCGTCGCATCTCGCGGACGCCCGAACGTTCCCAAGCCATCCAGCGCAAGCCCCACAGCCGCGCGCCCCGCACACGCTTCATCGAGCGCCGCCATAGCATCGCGTACGCCCGCCTCGTCCACCTCGCCCAGAAACGCCAGCGTCACATGATAGGTCTCCCGACGCATGAAGCGCCCACCGACCACATCGCGCAGCTGCCGCGCCAGCGCCGCGACCTCATCCTCGAACAGTTCTGGCAGCTCAAGTGCTATGAACGTCCGCACAGGCATCGCCCCCGCAGTCGCGCTTACCCGCCAAAAGGGACAGTCCCTTTTGGCAGAACCACCCCAGCGCCTGCCCCCATTGCCATGGCGTTGGGGCTGTCCCCACCGTTATGACTACTCGCGGCCGTCCCAGCAGTAGGTGCAGACCTTCGTGGGATCGATGCCGATCGCCTCGAGCATGCCGGGTAGGCTCTGGTAGCCCAGGGAGTCGAAGCCGAGCTGCTCGCAGATGCGCTTAAGCAGGCAGCCGCCGCGCTCCGTGGAGCTGTCGGCGTACTCATCGAGGTGCTTGTCGCCCTCCGGCCCCTCGAGCTCGCGTACCACGCGACGCGCGATAAGGTCCATGTCGGACTTGCCGCGCGAGAACGAGAGGTACGGGCAGCTGAACATGATGGGCGGACACGCGGAGCGCATGTGCACCTCGGCGGCACCGGTCTCATACAGGAAGTTCACCGTGTTACCGAGCTGCGTACCGCGCACGATCGAATCGTCAACGAACAGCAGGCGCTTGTCGCGAATGAGCTCGGGCACGGGAATCTGCTTCATCTCGGCGATGCGGTCGCGCACCGTCTGATTGGTGGGCATGAACGAACGTGACCACGTGGGCGTGTACTTGATGAACGGGCGGGCGAAGGTGGCGCCGCACTCGTTAGCGTAGCCAATGGCGTGCGGCGTTCCGGAGTCCGGGACACCTGCAACGTAGTCCACTTCGGGCAGCGTGCCGGCAAGCGCCTCGTCGCGTGCCATGATGTGCCCGTTGCGATAGCGCATGACCTCGACGTTCATGCCTTCGTAGTTCGAATTGGGATAGCCGTAGTACACCCAGAGGAACGCACAGATCTTCATCTCGCCGCTTGCCGGCGCCACGGTCTCGTAGCCCTCGGGGGTGATGCACACGATCTCGCCGGAGCCGAGCTCATACTCGTCTTCGTAGCCCAGCTTGTGGTAGACGAAGCTTTCGAGCGACACACAATAGCCATCGCCGTTCACGTCGCGGCCTATGATTACCGGCAGGCGACCGTGTGGGTCGCGCGCGGCATAAATCACACCGTCCTCGGTCATCACGAGTAGCGTGAGCGATCCCTTGATGGAGCGCTGGGCGAACATGATGCCCTCTACAAGGTCGTCCTTCTGGTTGATGAGCGCCGCCACGAGCTCGGTGTGGTTCACCGCGCCAGAACTCATCGCCATGAACTGCGCGCCACCGCGTTCGAAGTATTCATCGATGAGCTCGTTGGCGTTGCTGATGGCACCAACAGTGGTGATGGCGAACGTACCATGATGCGAGCGCACGAGCAGGGGCTGCGGGTCGGTATCGCTGATCCAGCCGATACCGCTCGTGCCGTGAAAGCGCTCGATGTCCTTGTCGAACCGCGAGCGGAACGGCGTATTCTCGATGGAGTGGATCTCTTTGTTGAACCCGCCCGTGCCATCGCAGAACACCATGCCAGCACGGCGCGTGCCGAGATGCGAGTGATAGTCGACGCCGAAGAATACGTCCAGAACAACATCGCGCTTCGAAGCTGCGCCAAAGAAACCGCCCATGTCTCGCCTTCCTGTCGGCACGATTGAACGCACTTCAGTATACAAGCGACTTGCCTGGGCGTGGCCGCAAACGCCCGGATTGCCGACTTTTTCGCAAGCAACACCTTGGGAACGAGGGTTGAGGTGCCGGTTCTAACGCTTTTGACTCCGTCCCCAAAGTGACGCGCATCCGTTCTGGGTACAAACGTCTTGATAGATTCGGCAAGATGAAAGGACGGTAGCCATGAACACCCTTGAAGCGCTCACCACACGCCGTAGCTGCAGGAATTTCAAGCCCGACCCGGTTCCTCCCGAACTCATCGACAAGGTTCTCGAGGCGGGCACGTTCGCGCCCACCGGCATGGGCAGGCAATCCCCCATCATCGTCGCGATCACGAACAAGGTAGTGCGCGACCAGCTCTCGGCACTCAACGCGCGCATCATGGAGGACGACGGCGACCCGTTCTACGGCGCGCCCGTCGTACTCGTCGTCCTCGCACGCAAAGACGTCCCCACGCACGTCTACGACGGCTCGCTCGTGATGGGCAACATGCTGAATGCCGCGCATGACCTGGGGCTCGCAAGCTGCTGGATTCACCGCGCCAAGGAGGAATTCGAATCGCCTGAAGGCCATGAGATCCTCGCACGGCTGGGACTCGATGCGAACGAGTACGAAGGCATCGGCAACTGCATCCTCGGCTATGCCGCCGAACCCGCGCCCGCGCCAGCCCCGCGCAAGGCCGATTACATCTACCGCATCGTGTAGAACGACGAACGGCATCGCCTCCCAACCGAAGACACCATGCCAACAAGACCCTCGGGGCAAGACGCGCCCGAGGGTCTTTGCTGACTTTCGATGATGCGGCATTTACCCGGAGCAGCCATGATTCCCCTTCCGTGCAGCATATCGGAACATTATGTCTGCGACGCGTGCGATGTGTCGTATCATCTAAGCATCAACCCATGAAGGAGGTCTTGATGTTTTGCACGAAGTGCGGTGCACGGCTCAATGATGGAGCACGTTTCTGCGGCGTTTGTGGCACGCCGGTAAGCTCGCCGAATGACCCCGCTGTCCCCGGCGCGGGCACAGCGCCCGCAAGCGCGCCAGCGCCCATCCCCGCGGCACCCGCCGTTCAGCCCGCACCCATCGCGGTGCAGCCCGCCGCCCCGCAGCCCCAGGCTCCCACCTCGGCCTCCTTGGCACAGCAAGCACTCCCCGCCTACGTGCAGCAGGTCGCCGCACGCCTGGGCGAGACGCCCCAAATCGTGCCGGAGCTGCAAACATACCTCTTCGTGACGAAGCGCTTCTCCGCCGCGCTCGCGAACATCCACCAGTACTTCTTCATCTATGCGAACGACTTCGTGGGCTACAACGAGATGCGCGACTACGCCACCGCGTGCACCGACTGGGCGCTGCATAACTACTCTGGTGTGCCACGCGGCCTGCAGAAAGGCGTCGCCATCTACCCCGTCATGCTGCAGCACCCCATGAACCCCGGCGCCATCCAGTTCGTTAAGGAGAAACCGAAGGCCAAGTTCGCGGCGTTCACGCTGCCCGTAGTGGTCGATCCGGTGGAGCGTCAGATGCAGTTCATGGACTCGACGCCCGTATGGGGCTTCGCCATGTGGGGCGGCGTCAAGAAGGCTGCATCAGAGGCCCTCGCCTAACCGCCTCTCCGCGTCACTTTGGGGACGGGTTAGTTTGTGTCGAAAACGTCACAAACGTACCCGTCCCCAAAGTGACGTTCCTGTCCCCAAAGTGACGCCCATCGTGACGCGTTGAAGGAGTTTCTCATGAACATCCTGGTACTGCCGCCGTTCAACGAGGCGCAGCGCGCGGTGATTGAAGCCGCGGCGACGGGTGCGTCATTCACCTACGCCTCGAGCGCCGAAGCGACGGATGAAGCGATCGCCACGGCCGACGTCATCGTGGGAAACCTTCCGCTCGCACGGCTCGCCCTCGCCCGCAACCTTCGTCTCCTGCAACTCAACTCCGCCGGGCACGATGCGTACGCAGCACCGGGCACCATACCTGCGGGAGCCGCGCTCGCCAACGCTGTGGGCGCCTACGGGCAAGCGGTCTCGGAGCATGTCTTTGCGATGGTGCTCATGCTCATGAAGCACCTCGACGGATACCGGGACGACCAGCGGGCGCACTCGTGGACAGACCGCGGCCCGGTGACCACCATGGCGGGTGCGCAGGTACTCGTGCTCGGCGCCGGCGACATCGGCCAGCACTTCGCCCAGCTCGCTCACGCACATGGCGCGCATGTGCAGGGTGTGCGCCGACACCTCGGCGCTGTACCGGGCGGCTTCGAGAGCATCCATGCTATGGACGAACTGCCTAAGCTGCTCCCCAAAGCCGACGTAATCGCTGCGTTTCTCCCGAGCTCGCCCGCCACGCGCGACCTCGTGGATGCCGAGTTTCTCGCCCGATGCAAGCCAACCGCCTACTTCGCGAATGGCGGCCGCGGCGACCTCGTGGTTCAGGCAGATCTTATCGATGCGCTCGAACGTGGCGTCATCGCGGGCGCAGCGCTCGATGTCACGACCCCCGAGCCGCTGCCCGCAGACGATCCGCTCTGGAGCGCACCGAACCTGCTCATCACGCCACATGTAGCGGGGCAGTTCCACCTCTATACGGTGCTTGACAACGTCGCGCGCATCACGGCCGAGAACCTGCGTCGACTGCAAACGGGAGAACCGCTCGTCAACGAGGTCTAGCGCTCGACAGTTCAGGTCGAAGGCGTGCGGCGGAGCCGGCTGCCCGACCGCCGAGCAGCCCCTCGCCGCCTCTTCGTGCGCCCAGCGCTGCGCCGCCTCCGGACACGCACGCCGCCATCACGCCAATTCGTGAGACGCACCGTCGCCGAAACCGCGAGCCAAAGCCCTATGCCGACCATGCACAGGCTCACCGATCCCACGACCGCGGCTTCCACCGCATCGCGCGAAACCCATGCGGGCAGGCTCCCCCAATCCACGCGCGAGAGCAAGACCGCCTGCAGTGCGAAGATGGAAATCAATGCGCTTGCCAGGTTGAACGCGCGCACACCCTTGACCGCGAGCGTCTCCTCGCGCCGCGCGCACCAGGTTGACGAGTGCCGTCGCGATGAGCACGAGCGCATAGGCCGCGTAGACGTACAAAAGAGCACCGGGATAGCCGTCGCCGAACCCCTGCAGCACGATACGCTCGAGCGTTTTCGACATGCCGAGCACCAGCGCGACGAGCGTGAACCCCGCCCTCCTGCAGCGCCTCAGTGAATCGGCCTCCTCGCCCGCACGTTCCGCCACCACACTCATGAGCGCGCCGGAGGCAAGGTAGGACTTGCCCGCGTTGAGCGCCGCGACGACGACGCCCACCGAGAAGATCCACCACGACCTCGTGAGCAGGCCGGCAACGATATTCAGCAGCGCGAACAAGGCGTGGATGGATCCGAAGAGCAACCCCATCGTCATCGCGAGCGCCTGGCGATTGCCGCGCAGCTGAACGGACACCACGCTGCGCATCGCCTGGCGTACAGGGGAGATGTGCCGAAAGGTAACGCCGTTTTCCCGCGGAGCGAGTGGAACGCCGGCAAGCGCCTCGAAGAAGCGTATGAGGACACGCCGCGTTTGGACGCGGACGCGGGCACGTGCGCGGCTTTGCGTCTCGACGATGACCCGCATGCCGTCACCTCCCCTGCGCGAACGCGACGCCCTGCAACCGCTCTTCCGCATCGCATGCGGTTCATTGCGGCAGGATCATCCCTGCTCTCAGTATTTCCGCATCGGGCGCGGTTAATCACGGCAGCATCGACCCCGCCGGCCGCATCCCTATATCGTGCGCAATTCGTCCCGCTCGGGAGAAATCGGGAATCAGGGCTACTTGTTCACCTTGGTGTTCCCCTGCACGACCACACCCGCAATCGCGAGCACAAGCGTGCCGATGAGCAACGGCGTGGAATAGGCAGCCGAGAACTCGCCACCGATGAAGCCCGCAAGCGCGTCGAACGTCGCCATCGCATCGCCCGGAACCGCGTGCTCGAGAAGCTGGGGAAACGCGAGGACGGCTGCGAGCGCGTTCGAGACGAGGAAGCTCGCGCCCGTGTACGCCGTGCCGATGCGCACGAACAGGTCGCACCAACGCACGGCGGCAAGACCCACGAGGGCACCAGCAAGGACCACGATGATCATCAGGTAGTCACTCATGTTGGGAACGAGCATGCCAATGAAGAATCCGAGCGCGGCGCCTGCGAAAAATCCAATGAGGAAAACGCCCGCCTTGTAGGCGTACTTGGAAAGCAGCGCCGCGATGATGCCGAGCACGGCAGCGATCACGAAGGACGCAGGCGAACCGTCCGTAGCCGTGAGCGCGATGTTGAACACGCCGAGGAACACCAAGACGCCCAAAACGATGTAGAACAGGCGCTTGCCCATGAAGCATGCGAGCGCGCCCGCCGCAATGTTCACCAAGAGGTATAGGATGACGAATTCCACGATAAAACCTTCCACGCAAAAGCGATTGAGCTCTCGTTACAACAGAGACGTGCTATTTTCTCACATAGAGAACATAGAGAACCAAGTACGTGCAGGCTATTGATTAAACCACAGCTTGAGTGAACCCATCCCAAAACGTGCCCCGTCCCAAATGCGCGGCGTTAGTTGAGTACGCGATGCTCCTCGACCACGGCGAGCGAGACCTCATCGAGTTCCACGCCCGCATCTATGAGCTCACGGTTCAGCTGCTCGACGCTCGGCTCCTCGCCAGTTCCGGCGACTTCGAGATGCAGGGAGCCGTCTTCGAGTTCGAAGCGCGAGATGCGCCAATCTGACCCATCGACCCACGCCGCCACGACATTCTGTACGGAACGCAGCTGCTCGGATTCGTGTACCACCGAGAAGCTCGTCGATGCGAGCAGAAGCACCACCACGAGCGCCCCGATGCCCACCGCACCGTACCATAGGCTCCGCGCCTTGCCTTCGATGACCGAAAGCGCGCGAGTTCCCAAGCCGGCGATGAGGTACACCGCGCCTCCCATGATCTGGATCGCTACGTAGTTCGTCACGAAGAGCAGAAACGCTCCCACCGCAGCATCGAACACGCCCTCGTAGAGCGCCGCACCCACCACGCACAGTGGCGG
>CAJLVH010000108.1 GCA_905210055.1 uncultured Enorma sp.
GCCGGAGGTGCATGCGGCGACCACCGCGTCTAACCACCCGGGGTGCCGGGATCAGCGTGCGCCACTCCGCTCCGCGCCATCACTCGAGTCCATGGTCAAGAGCTCTTGCGCGTTCGAGCGTGAGCGTTTGAACGAGGCCGCGCGCCGCGCTTATGATGAGCTGTACAAAGGCATGTTCGGCTACCAGGAGCGCATCGAGGTGCTGGGCGCAACGGGGGAGGAGCTCCAGGACGCATACGAAGCTCTGCGCTACGGCACGCCCGAAGCACTCTGGCTCGACGGATTCAGCCGTCGTCACTCAGCGATTTCCGTGCAGAACTGGGATGTCTTTCCGGTGTATCGCATCTCGAAGGATGGGACGGCACGTCTGCTGAAAGAGATGGCGGACCGCTCGGAGCCTCTGCTTGCCGCCTTGCGCACCCTGTCTTCCGACGAGCAACGCGTGCAGGCGGCGCACAACGCGCTCATTCTGAACTGCGACTACAGCGATACGGACGATCTCGTGGAGGCGACGGCCGCCGGCGCGCTCGTGAATGGCAAGGCGCTCTGCTTGGGTATTTCGCTCGCCTTCAAGTACCTCATGGATCGCCTCGATATCCCGTGCATCGTTGTGCGCGGTAATGCGAACGGCTCGGGCAAGATGGAGGATGCGGGGTCGCACGCGTGGAACCTTGTGCAGGTGCAGGGCGGTTGGAGCCATGTGGACGTGACATACGATCTCTCAGGCTCGAGTGACAAGCGCCGCCCGTTCCTCACGTACCTGGGTCTTTCCGATGCGCAGATTGCGTCGACGCATACGTGGGACACAGGCAAGTACCCCGCTGCGACGCGCTCTTTCGACTGCTATCGCCGCAAGGGTCGCTTCGTGTGCAGCTGGGACGAGCTTGCCGGCCTCTTCGACCTCACGCTCGCCCGCGACCGCTTCTGCGCGTTCCAGCTGGACGAGCGCCTCGCCCGTACGGGTGCGACGGGCGAGCGCGTGCTTTCTGCCGAAGAACTGCGTCGGAAGATCTTCGACCTCGCCGGTGCCTCGCTCGCCGGCGTCATGATCGGGAAGTACCAGCTTTCCGTCACCGGCAGCAATTCTCTGCACGTCTACCACGTCGCCGTTGTGTAGGCGAGCATCTGCGCCTGCCTTACACGCGGCCTTCCGTGCTAAAAATTGCCGAAACCGTCACGAAGCGCCCCCGCATCCTCGCTTCGTGACGGTTTCGGCAATTTTTAGCACGGAATTTAGCGCGGAAGGCTGCGGGCGCATCGAAGCTGCGGGCATGGTGGTGCTGCGAGTGCAGTGGTGCTGCGAGTGCGGCGGTGCTGTGGACGCGGCGGTGCCGCGGGCACGCTGAAGGCTATAGCTGGAGTCCGGCGTGCACCTGCAGCTTGCCGGCATACGTGAGCAAAAGGGCGGCGTTGTCGCAAGCGGGGATGGGCTCGCTCAGGAGTTCGTGCAGGTATGCGACGCGCTCGGTAATCTCCTTCTTGTTTGGTAGCCGTAGCTCGCCATCGAAATCGTCATCGAGTAATGGTTTGCCAATCCAATGCGCCCACGCTGGCGGCACGGTGCCGCCCGTAGCCAAGTTGTGACGAAGCGAAGCGCGCACGACGGCGTCCGCATATCCTTTCTGCATGATTTTATCGGCGGTTTTCAGAGCGCTTCTAAGCCTGTCCCACAATGTGGAATTAGGTCCGTCGAATCTCCGCAATCCCATCTCGCCCAGGCTGCGGATTCCGGCTTTCGTTATATCTTGGCTGAATTTCACGCAGTGCGGATAGACAGTATGGAGCGCCTGGCGCGCAAGCAGGGGCGCATTCGCCTCGTCGAGGGCGCTGAAAAGCTGTTCGGTGAAGATGTCCCATGCTTTGGGATCCATGAGGCCGGGGTAAGTGCCCAGCATCTCCTCGGTGATGCCGTCTGTCCGTTCGATGAGATGACGGCAGGCGTCTTGTGCAAGGAACCCCAGGGCGAGCGGTTCGTTCATGAGCTGCAAGAGCCGCTCGATGTTATTGTCGGGAATAAAGACCGTTCGAAATACTGACGGGAGCAGCGGATTCTGGCACAGGTGCAGATAGCAGTGATGGGCGGCTAAGGCGCGCTGCACGGAGTTGTACGCTTGAGAACGCTCGCGCTCTTGCTGAAGTATCTCATCGGTATCCGGTTGGGAGAAGAATGGGAGCGCAGCGGGCTTGGGGAGCGCTTTTGTTGCCGCTGCATCAACAAACGCCTCGGATACGAACCGTCGTGCATTGTCGAAGCCGCGCGTTTTGAGAGCTGCCCAAAGGTAGCATTCAAGATCGTGTCGCTGGTTTTTCGTCGTGCGCTCTCGTAGACCTTCGCATACCTGAGCAACGGTGGAAACGGTTTTTCCGTCGCGTTGCATAGCGGATATCGTACAGGTGAGATCGAGTGTAGCCTGATTGGTGAACGCACCGTGTTCATCCTCGCGGACATTTGGATTGACGGCGAGTGCCGGGTCTCTCATACCGAGCGCTTCGATGCTGGCAAGCGCGAGCCCAAGGCTACGATGGGCTCGGTTGAGCAGTTCACGTGGGCCGCCGTAGGCACCGCGCCAGCGCTCCCAGCCCAGGAAGAACGTCTGAAGTTCCTGTTTTGTTGCGGGGCCGTCACCATATACAATGAGGTTTTCATTTCCGCCCGTCAGGTTCGATTTAATGTAGCCTGCGCTTAGGATTGTCGATCCTGCTAAGATGATCACCTCGCTCGGGTGGCTCCCGTGTTCGGCGCTATGGGCGCGTACGGCAGATACAAGGAGGCGCAACGCATCTCCAATGCCCAACCCATGGCCGATTCCATCGAAAACGATAAGTTGCGGGAAGGCTGCCTCCCGTTCCTCCTGCGTGTGCGGAACGACTTTTTCCTCATGGGGTGCAGGCTCGTTATCACATGCGATGAGGTTTACGGAACCAGCTTGTATGCGCTTGAGAGAGCGCAGCATAAGCGCGTTCAAATCCATCGTTGCTTCGTCGCTATGCGTTTTTCGAGATTTCCGAGGCACGCTGCGCCAATGGACGTACCCCACATGCGGGTGTTCGATATCGGTTATCGGCATGCCGAAGAAACGGCGGCGCTCGGAAGGTGTTTGCTTTACGAGAGACCAGATGAGGCTTGAACGAAAGATGTCTTCAACGATTCCCTGGCGCAGCGCGACGGCAGTCATGCCGTTGCCATCGCGTGGATCGCAGGGATGTTCGGAAAGGAGCGATCGCTTGGACATCCCGCTTTCATTTGGAAGGAGCCGGTAGAGGGGTAGCGGGAACTGTGCGGGTGCGAGCCAGTCCGCTTCGTTCGCGGATTCGTTCCACTTCATGCTTTGCATGAGGGGCGGCACCGTCCGCGTGCGGCGAAGCAGTTCCGCATGATAGGCGTCCCAGTCCCATGTAGCCATGCTGTCATCGCTCCTCAGTGCTATTCACCGAAGTATCGTCAGCGCGCTTGGGGTTGATCGTGAGCGCTTCGTCCGCCGCATAGTAATCTGCGAACGCAACGAGCCGGCTCTCCCATACCTTGATCTGTTCGTTTCGCTGGCAGGGCAAGCTGAAATCGAAGGTATGCGATGCATGGACGAGCTTTACTGCAACTTCGTGGCGGTTTTGGTGCTCGCCGAACGCGTTGAGCGTGAGGCCACACAGATCGCGGTATATATCGGCCTGTAGATCCTCATAGAGCCAGGTGCCGTATGGCCGACGTGCAGAGAGCAGAAGCAAGATAGCAAGCTCGGCGGCGGCATCATCGCGCTCTGGGTCGATGCACACGTCGAGCAGCGCGCTATAGAGGTCATATGCACGGTCGTACTGTTCATTGGATAAGCGTTCGGAAACACCACTGGTCAGGGCATTCAAAACATGGCGGCAGGTGAAGAGCGCGCGTACAATCGTATGTTCGAAGGTGACTTGGCCGTTTCGCATGGTGAGGATGCCGCGCCGTGTGACCATACGGTCGATGACGTCCTCGCGGCTGGGCTCGTCTCCCCCCGCACCGAGTGTTGCCTCGCTACGAGCTTTCCCGCGGTAGGTCTGATAGCGTTTGCGGAAGGTGAGCTCGTCGATGCTGTCGCCACCGGCTTCCGCCGTCATATCGAACGCGATGTGCGCGAGCACTAGGTCGTCGTACACGTCCTGCTCGGGGAGCTTCGGCAAGAGTTCGACGAGCGTATCGAGCACGTTGAACGCCGTGGCGTGCGGGTTGCGCAGCAGCGAGCGCACGAGCGCGGTGAGCAGGAGCGGGTTTCCTAAAAGGCTGCCGAATCCGGGCGTTTCGGCAATGTCTTCGAATGCGATGGCTTGCGCATCGTCCTCCGGGCGGTTCTGACGGAGGCGTTCGAAAAGATCGCACTGACGGTTGCGATCGAAGGGGAGCAGACGCACGACGTTGTCGGAGAGCGCGTGCTCTAACTTGAGCTCACTGGCGTCCTCAAGCGGTCTGCTCGTCACGATGAGGCGTTGGATGTTGTAGCGCGGGTCTTCGGCAAGATCGGCGAGGCAGTCGATGTAGCGGTTGCGTACGGTGAGCGGTACCTCGTCGATGGAATCGACGATGACGAGCGAATCGGGGGCCTTCAGGAGGTTGCGGAAGAGCTCGAGCGCAGCTTGCTTGTCGCCGTTCGAGACGGTGCGGAAAGGCGCTTTGAGGGCGTCGGGTAGCTGGCGATAGAGGAGGCTCGCGAACTCGTCGCTCGAAAGCTCCGGGCGTGTGCTCTCCAGAGCTTCGAATCCCTTGCCTGCAAGCGCCGCCTCCGGTTGTGCGATGAGCACGGGCGTGCAATTCATGAGCGGGACTGCCGCCTCGTGGTGCGTGAGCGTGTTGAAGAGCGTGCCGTCGCCCGAGATGCGCATGCGTGCGATGCCGGCGGCGAGACCCTTGACGTAGGTGGTCTTGCCCATGCCGGATCCCGCCTGAACAAGGAGGCGAGCGCGTCCTGGCATGCGGGCGACGATGCAAGCGGGATTGGCTGCGCGGGGGTCACTGGAGCTGGGCGTGCCGGCACCGGGGCGCTGCTCGAATTCGGGCGCGACGTAGAGATCGCTGTATGAGAATCGCTCGTTGTCTGCATCGCGCATGTCGAGTACGTCGCCCCAGGCGGCGACTTCGCGCAGGTAGCCGCTCTTGAAATCGAGCATGGCGCTCACGCCGCCCTGTTCGAGGTAATCGAAGTGGTCGAAGAGCGCGTCAAAGGCAGAGGGACTTGCGCCCAACAGGAGCCGCACGATGGCGCAGGTTGCCGCGGCGGCGATGCCAAGAGCGGAGTCCGGCCAGGCGCAGGCATTCATGAGCTGTGTGCGCTTGCTTGCGTCGAGGAGCGGCTCGCCCGTGCCCGGGGCAGCGGCAGGCTCGCGCACCTCGGCGTCGAGCAGCGCGCTCAGCAGCTCCTCGCGGGCGGTGGTGATACCGAGCTGCTTCTCCACTTCACGCGCGGCGGCGAACGAGAGGCAAACGGCGAGGTCGAGCGCTTGGCGTACGCTCGTGCGCATGTCGTCTTCTGTGCTCGAGTCCGATCCGAGCCGACGTGTGTCCATCAGGGTGTCCAAGCGGTTGCCCTTGTATTGCTGGTTCCAAAGAAATGTTTCGTTGAGCTTGCTGTTCTTCTTGCCCTGCATAAAGAGCATGAGGAACGTCATGCGCTTGTCGTCGAGATTGTCCGCCGTGGTCTGCTCCTTGAGAAGCGCTTTCGTGTCGAAGTCGCCTCGATAATCGTCGAGGTCGCGGGCGTCGAGGACAAGATCGCCGAACGGGCGTGAGCGCAGGACGAGTTGGCCGCCCGGGCCGATCCCGCGCTGACAGACCTGGTCTTGGAGCTTGGGAGGCTCATCGGTGCTGCTTACGTGGTCGAACTGGTGGAAACCGTAGAACCACAGGCCTTCCGTCTGGTCGTTGAAGGAGGCGTACGGACGCTCCGGGATGCGCGCGTCGCGCGTGGTCGAAAGCATGCGGCACAGCTCGTCGAAGAGGGCGGGCGGCAAAAGCTGTGCCAAGCCGGGTGTTTCCTTGCTGTGCGCGTCACTCGACGCGGCCCCTTCGTTCGCGGTGTCTGCTCCCCAGAAGTACTTGTCGAAATCGCCTGCCCGGTATTCGTTCCAGGAGTGATATGCGGTGTATGCACGGCGTCTAGCCGACTCTTCGCTTGCCGACGAAGGGAAGCTCGCTCCGATGTTCTGGGTGATCCACGAGGCGAGCATGGGGGCGGATGCCTTTTCGATAATGCCGTGTTGGACGAGCGGCTGCCATAGGGCTTCAAGCAACGAAAAAGATTGCTGATAAACGTTCGGCATCTCGACTCCCTCCGGCAGCGCGACTCTTTTCATTATACGCACCGGGAGGCGCGCCGCATACGCGAAAGCTGGCGTGCAACTTGAGCATGGGGCGTTGTGATTGGGTGCTGTGACCTGCGCATCCGTGATGTTACTCGTCGCTCCCGCATCGCACCCGGAGGGTTTGGCGTGAGCGTGCAGGGCGTGGCGGTTATCTTGCTGCCAAGCGACGCTACGGCGCGAAGGATGATTGCGGAAAGGAGCACGTCATGGCTGTCAAAGGCAACTGGCCGCGCGAGGGCTGTACGCTGTTTGATAAGTTCTGCTGGCTGTATCTGGGGGACCTGCCCGAGAAATTGCGTGTGCGTGTGAGCGACGATTTCGACCCGAGCGCGTTTGGCTGGGACGGCGTCCAGCCGGGAAAGAACGTCGAGATGGTGACGGCGTTCAAAAGAGGGGCGACCAACGGACAGGTCGCGCGCCACGAGACGGCGTGCGCGGCCGTGGCAGATGCGGCGGCGGACTCGCCTGCGACGGATGCGACGGCGGTCGCAAGCGTGCAGGCGGATGAGCCCGCAGCGCCCGCGGGAGA
>CAJLVH010000109.1 GCA_905210055.1 uncultured Enorma sp.
CCGCCACGAACCCGGACGCGAGCGCGATGATAAGGTCGACGAGGCGCGGCGAGGTGCGCGCGAGCACCTGCGTATTCGTGCTCATATCAACATCTACGGGAATGATCGCCGTGACCCCTACTGCCACGACGACGGCGATACCCATGCCGAGCGCCGTGAGCGCAAACGCTCTGAGCGCTTTCGCGGGACGCCCGATCGCGACCGCGAGCGCCGTTCCCAGCATGGGCGACATGAGCGGCGCCACGAGCATCGCGCCGATAATCGTCGTCGCAGAATCTGCTGCAACGCCCGCCGTGGCGATGATCGCCGCCACAACGAGCCGCATGAAGAACGAAGAGTACTGCCGCAGCGGCTCATCGATGCGAACGAACGTGGAGCGCTCCGCTTGCTCGAGCACCTCCGGATCGAGCTCCCCACCCAGCAGCACCTGGCGAATTCGATTCATACTTCCCTCGCCGTCGACACGATGACAGCCAGTTCGAACGGATGGTATCAAACGGGGTAAACCGCGCTATTCTTCGGTGGATTCCTCGCTCTCCTCGCGCGCGGCCTCGAACGCGGCCTTCATCGTGGGGTTCTTGAGCGTGAGCTTGCGGATGGTGAGACCCTGCGCCTTGTCGTTCGCCAACCGCAGGTTGCGGTCGCTCGAAATGAGCGCCTCCTTGATCTTCTGCAGCTGGCCGATCGTCTTGTCGATACCGTCGATCGCTTCGTTGAACTTACGGTTCGCGCGCTCGAAATTCGTGGAGAACCCGTTCTGGAACTCCTCAAGTTTCTTCTCGAAATTCGTGACATCGATGTTCTGCTGGCGCAGGTTGGCGAGCTCCCGCTTGTAGTCCACCGCTTTTTGTGACGCGTTGCGCAGCAGCGTGATGAGCGGGATGAAGAACTGCGGGCGAATGACGTACATCTTGGGGTAGCGGTAACTCACGTCGACGATGCCCTCGTTGTAGAGCTCGCTATCGGGCTCGAGGAGCGACACGAGCACAGCGTACTCACAGCCTTTCTTGGTGCGATCGGCGTCGAGCTTGGCGAAGAACTCCTCGTTCTTGTGTCTCTTCGCCTTCGCCGTCTCGTCGTTCTCGTTTTTCATCTCGAACATGATGGAGATGAACTCGGTACCGTCTTCGGCGAAATCGCGGAAGATGAAGTCGCCCTTCGTGGGGTGGCTGTCGTCCTCGCCGGCCACGGCCTTGTTGTCCTTCTCGAAGAACGCGTTCGGGAACATGCCCATGCGCACCTTGTTGAACTCCGTTTCACAGTGCTGCTCGAGCGATTCGCCCACCATCTTGGTGGAAAGGCGCACCTTCATGTCGCGCAGGCGCTCAATCTCCTCGTCCCGCTGGCGAACAATCTCGCCATGCGCCTTATGCTCCTGCTCGAGCTCGAGGGCATGCGCCGCCTCCATCTGCTTGCGCTCGCTCTCGCGCAGCGCCTGCTCGCTCGCAAGTGCCGTGCGGGCCTCGTCGCGTTCGCGCTCCGCCGCGGCCACGGCACGGGTCACAGCGAGCTCGCGTTCCGCCTCGCCCGTCGCAAGGCGCTGCTTCAGCTCTGCAATCTGAGCATCTTTTGCCGAAATCCCCTCTTGCAGCTCGGCGCGCGCCTGCACCGCCTCGAGCTTCGCCGCGCCTTTGGCATCCTCGAGTTGGCGCTGCAGGCCATCGCAGGTGCGCTGCAATTCGGCGAGTTGCCTCTGGGCATCTTCGCGGGCTTCGGCTGCCGCCTTGTCGCTTGCGAGCGCCTGCTCCGCGCGAGCCGCCTCAAGCTGCGCCTTGAGCTCGGCGATCTGAGAATCGCGCTTCGAGATGTCTTCGTTGAGCTCCTGGCGCGCCTCGATGGCTGCCTGCTTGCACGCGAGCTCGCGCTCAGATGTGGCACCGTCGAGCTGGGCGCGCAGCTTGGCAAGTTGAGCATCGCGATCCGAAACCTCCTGTTCGAGGGTGCTTCTCACCTGCCGTTCGGCAAGCTCGATCGCCTGTGCCCGCTCGCGCTCCATCGAGGCCTGGCGCTCCTCGAGCTGGCGTGTGAACTCCTTGTCGCGCACCTGGCGCACGATATCGGCGTAGCCGCTTTCGTCAACCTGGAATACGGTTCCGCACTTCGGACACTTGATCTCGTTCATGAGCTCGCTCCTCCCCGGCGCGTCGCACCGGCATCCGCTATCCCGCTATGTATGGTAGCCTATCGCGCCGTGCGGACAGAATGGGAGTCGCGATGGTGCATCAAGAGGCTCGTTTCAAAGGTGGGTGCAACGCGAGACCGCGGTGATGCCCGATGCCAGATCATCACCTCGATTTAGGCCAGGTACTCCTTGAGCGCCGCAAGCGTCGCCGCGCCGTCGCGCCGGCCGACCTCATAGACGCGCTCGAGCTCCGCAGGATCCTTGATCGAGATAGGCACTTTCACCGACTCGCTCGGCCTGATCACGAATACCTTGCCCGCGCGCTCGAGCTCTGCAAGCTCGTCGAGCTGCGCATTGTAACGCTCGTGACGGTTCGCCAAAAGCTCCACGAGCGCAGGGTAGCGCCGCAGCATCACGCGGAGCACCGGCATGAGGCTGTTCGGCTCCTTTCGATACCCCTCCGGTTGCGTGCACAGCACCACGCAGCGCTCATATCCCTGGTTGAGCATCCAGCGGAAGGGAATCGAGTCCGCCGTGCCGCCGTCCAGGAGCTTTCGCCCCTCGAGCTCGACAGGACGCGCAAGCCCGGGGATCGCCGAGGATGCACGCATCCACTCCACGTCGGTTGCATCGCCGGCGTTCATGTCGTGATACACCGCCTCGCCCGTCTCGATGTCCGTCGCGACGCCCGTGAAACGCATAGGGTTCGCGGCATAGGTCGGCTTGTCGAAGATGTCGAGCTCCCAGGGCAGACGCCCGAACGAGAAGTCGCGATTGAAGTAATTCCCTGTAGTGAGAAGGCTTTTGAGCCCCATGTACCGCGGGTCTTGGCAGAATCGCACGTTATAGCGGAGCGCGCGCCCCACTTGGCAGGACTTGTAATTGCAGCCGAACGTCGTACCCGCAGAGACGCCCACCACATGCGTGGCGAAGATTCCCTCTTCAAGCCATGTATCGAACACACCCTCAGTGTAGAGGCCGCGGAAGCCGCCGCCTTCGAACACCATGCCCGTCGTGTGCGCGGGCGGCGCGAACGTCTGATGCTCATCGGGGGTTTTCACGTCTGAAATCATGTAGTCGCCGCCGCTTTTGGCAGCCCGTTTGTCATTCGTCATGTCTTGAAATTCGCCTCGATTCTCACGGACTATTGAGTATACCCCTCAAAACCGTCAAGACGGAACAGGCTCGACATTGAGGATTCGCCATCGGGGACGGGCGCGACAGCGGCGCTGCATCTCTTAATTCTTTCTTATCGGTGTGGAGTACCCATGGCAGAGTGCTCCCGCGCTCCCCCACCTTGCTACAATCGCGGCACGTGAAGGGGGTATCCATGGCAACCGTGCTCATCGCAGAGGATGATAAGGACATCGTGGAGCTGCTGCGGCTCTACATCTCGGGCAGCGGCTACGATGTGCTCGCTTCCAACGACGGCGAGCAGGCGCTCGAACTCGCGCGCGAGCAGCATGTCGACATCGCCCTCGTCGACATCATGATGCCGCGCATGAACGGCTATGATTTCATCAAGGCGCTCCGCCGCGAGAGCGGCATTCCCGTCATCATCATCTCGGCGCGCTCACAGCCGGCCGATAAGATCGTGGGGCTCGACGCCGGGGCAGACGGGTTCATCCCAAAACCCTTCGACCCGCTCGAAGTCACCGCGCTCATCCGCGCCATGCTCAGGCGCGCTAATGGCACAAACGCCCCAGAAAGCGACAACTCCTCCGCAAGCATCGTCGAGCTCCCATCCGCGCAGCGCACCGTCCCAATGCAGCAAGAGCCCGCAGACGCCCTCATCGCGGGCGACCTCATCTTCGACAAAGCCCGCTTCCTGCTCACCAAGCGCGGCGAAACCGTCCCGCTCACCGCGGCCGAGCTCAAGATCATGGCCGCCCTCATGGCGGCACCCGGCCGGGTGTTCGACAAGGCGCAGCTCTATGCCCAGATCAGCGGAGAACCCTTTGGCGGGGAGTCGAGCGTGATGGTGCACATCTCGAACATCCGCGCCAAACTCGAAGACGACCCGCTCCACCCCCGCTATATCGAAACCGTCCGTGGCATTGGATACCGATTCAATGGATAACTTCTTTCTTCGTGCCCGTACCTGGGCATCTGAACACTTCGCTCGCGCCTCGAGCAGCCTCGCGCGGCGCTGCCTGGCCTGCATCGTCATATACGCCGTGCTGCTCCTCGCCCTCGTCGCAGGCGTCACGGTCATAAGCGACACGCGCCTCGCAAACGCCTTCCCCACCATGGAAACCGTCCTGACCTACGAGACCGCCCTCGAGCACGACCGCTTCAACGAGCTCGACACCCCCGAGCTCGCCTCGTGCGGCATCGCGATCTTCGACGCGCGCGGCGCCAGGCTCTACGCCTCGAGCGAGAAGGTCGCCGAGCGCATCCTTTCGAGCGACCTCGAGATGATCAACGACTACGAGGACAATCAGTTCTACGAAGTCCTGCTTGAAGATAACGACGGCTCCACGCGCTACCGCATCACGCTCTGCGGACACGACGGTGAATCCGGCATGATGGATGCCGACGCCTGGTGCGTCCTCGACGAAGACCTTACGGTGGTCGAAGGCGACCTCTTCGCCGACCGCGGCCAGCTCACGCAGCGCGAATTCGACTTCATCAAGGGCGCCTACAACGCCCGCATGGCGGTCGAGCGCTACGACTACACCACCGTCTCGGGAGCGGGACGCACGCTCGTGCTCGTCTCGCCGCTCGTCACCGACGCGTCGTTCGCGCGTGCGGTCGCGGAGGCCAACCGCCTCTGGCTCTATGCCATACCCGTAGCAATCGTCCTCACCGGCGGCGCAGCGTGGTACCTCGTGCACCAGATGAAGCGCGTGACGCTCCCCCTCGACCGGGCGATCGACGCCTACCGAGCAGACGGGGGCGGTGACGGCATCGCGCGGGCGAAGGAGGCCGAAAAGACCATCCCCATCGAGCTCGCGCCCGTCTACCGCAATTTCATCGGCCTCATGGACATGCTGCGCGACGCCCGCGACGGCCAGAAGCGCATCGTCGCCGACCTCTCGCACGACCTCAAGACGCCGCTCGCCGTGCTCTACGGCTATGCCATGGCGTTTTGCGACGGGCGCGTCCCCGAAGAGGATGAACAGCGCTACTACCGCATCATCGCCGAGAAATCGCTCGCCGCAAGCGAGCTCATCGACACGCTCGCAGCTTACGCGAAGATGGACCACCCCGATTACATCCCGCACCTCGAGCGGCGGCACGCGGGCGAACTGCTACGTGATATCGCACATGAGGCGACGTCTGTTGCCGAACAGTCCGGCTGCAGCGTCGAGGTGAAGCTGCCGAACGCCGCGGCCGAGGAACTTCCTCCCATACTCGTGGACGAGCAGCTGTTCCGCCGCGCCTTGCTCAACCTGGTGGGCAACGCATGCCAGCACAACCCCGCGGGAACGCAGGTTGTCATCTTCTGCGAGCGCGTGCCCGCCGCAAGCCCGCGCGACGAGCTCGTGCGCATCTCGGTCGCCGATACCGGAAGCGGTATCGCGCCCGAGATTGCCGACACGCTCTTCGACCCGTTCGTGACCCGCAACACAGCCCGCACCTCGAACGCGGGCACCGGGCTCGGGCTCGCCATCACGCAGAAGTGCATTAGCCTCATGAGCGGCACGATCTATGTGGCGAAGAGACCGCGCGAGGGCTTCGCCACGGAGTTCGTCATCGACCTGCCCGTCGCGCCGTGAGCACGGCGGGTTAAGACGCTGCCCCCGCCATTAACCCCCGTCCCCATTGGCTGGTTGCCATTGGCTGACGCTCCGCAGGCTCTCGCGAGCCTAAAGAAACCTTTAGGAAGCGCTCAGGGTCGCTGAAGGTTCGCTTCGCATACTTCTTAAGTCGAATCAGAAGAAACGACTTGGGAGGAAGCCCATGGACGACCGTACAGCGCTCCGGCGCGCTTACGAGACAGCGAGCGCACCACACGAACGATACCGCGTCTCGACGCCCCTCACCTACCTCGAGCGGGCGGCACGTACCCGACCGGAATCCGTAGCGGTGGTGGACGAGACTGGCTCCTATACCTACCGCGAGCTCGAGGCCATGAGCGAGCGGGTGGGCAGCGCGCTCCTGGAGATGCGAGTCGCCCTCGTGGGAGCAAGCGACACGGCAGTCGCGCCCACTCCGGCCGCCGCACCCGCCGCGCTCACGCGCCCGCAGCCCGTCGTGATCTTCATGGAGAAGAGCGCCCGCATGCTCGCCGTCTTCTTGGGCACGCTCATGGCAGGCGGCTTCTACGTGCCCGTCGACCCCGGGACACCCGTGGAGCGCGCGGCAAGCATCTTCGACACGCTATCCTCAGACGGCGCGACCCCGCTCGTCGTCGCGAGCAAGGAGACGAGCGAAGCGGCGCGCGCCTGCTTCCCCGCTGCGCGCATCTTCACCGTCGAGGAGCTCCTCGTCCACTCCCGCGACGTCGAAGCGCTCGCCGCCCAGGCGCGGGCCCTTGTCGACACCGCTCCCGCCTACGTGCTCTTTACCTCCGGATCGACGGGGACGCCCAAGGGCGTGGCCGTGAGCCACCGCGCCATCTGCGGGTTCATCGACGGCTTCGTCGAAACGTTCGACATCCGCGCCCACGACATCATGGGCAACCAGGCACCCTTCGACTTCGACATCTCGGTCAAGGACATCTACGGCTCCCCCCCCCCCCCCGCCCCCCCCCCCCCCC
>CAJLVH010000110.1 GCA_905210055.1 uncultured Enorma sp.
TTCTGCCAGCCAATAACCCCCGTCTCCAATGGCTGGATGGGTGCCGTTTCTGTGCTTCGATAGCTCTGCCGTTCCCGCCTTCTGTCCCTAACGTCGCTGGGTTCACCCTCCGCTATCCAAGAATCCCCGTTTTCACAGCGAAAACCGGGAATAGTGGGATAGCTAGTCTTGAAACAGGTAGCAGCAACGGCGCACCACTTCTCCATCGCTGGGCGTCGCTTCTCAAACCGTTCACGGACCATATCGACCGTTCACCCAGCTTAACTAATTTAGGATAACAATATAACAATATTCTGAATCATGTCATATCCCGCAGTGCAGCTGGGTTTGGCCAGCCTTTCTGCGCCTTGTGGGACACATGTCGGAAGAAGGGGTGATAACCATGATCACATTGTGGCAAGCTGTGCTGATCGCGCTCGTGGCCGTACTAACCGAGCTCGACGGCAACATCTTCGGCGAGAACAAGATGCGCGAGCCCATCGTAACCGGATTCCTCGTAGGTCTGATCTTGGGAGATGTCACTAAGGGCCTTATGCTCGGTGCTCAGATGCAGCTCATGTGGATGGGTGCGACTGCGATCGGCCCCACCGCTGGTCTCGACATCGGTACCGGTGGCACCGTGGGCGCTGCCGTTGCCATTGCGACGGGCACCGGTTTGGAGAGCGCTATTATGTTCGGCGTCCCGGTCTCCGTCATCATGCAGTTCGTGAACACTTTGCTCATGGCGGCCTACTCTGGCGTCATGCTCGAGGCCGATAAGGCGATTGAGGATCTCAAGCTCGCCCGCCTCGGAGCACTTCACTGGCTGTGCGTATTGCTTTCGGCCATTAAAACGTTCGTACTCATCTTTATGCTCATGTACCTCGGTGGTGACCTCATTGACACCATCGTGAACGGCCTTCCCGCATGGGTGTCCAACGGTCTGAACGGCATCGCCGCGCTTCTGCCGTGCCTCGGCTTCGCCCTGCTTATGAGCATCATCATGGACGGTTCCATGTGGCCGTACTTCATCATCGGTTTCGTTCCCGCTGCGTTCGTGGGCTTCGATATCAACATGGTTGGCATGGCGGCCGTCGCCGTCGCGATCGCTCTGATCATTTGGCAGCTCCGCAGCGAGCAAGCCGCAGCTGCACCGCAGGTTGCTGCTGCAAGTGACGACGAATGGGAGGACTAGCATCATGGCCGATACCATCACCACCAACGGCACCGCTGCCGCTCAGTCCAACATTTCCAAGAGCGACTTCCGTAGTGCGTTCTGGCGCAGCTTCGTGCTTATGGGTTCGTTTAACTACGAACGCATGCAGAGCCTCGGTTTCCTGTATAGCATCCTGAAGCCGCTTAAGAGCATCTACGGAGACGACGAGGAGGGTCTGCGCGCCGCCCTCAAGCGCCATATCGCCGCGTTCAACATGACGTGCGCCCCGTCCACGTTCGTTATGGGCATCTCCATCGCCATGGAGGAGAGCTTCAAGCGTGATCCGCAGCTCGATACGAGCTCCGTCAACGCCATTAAGGTCTCGCTCATGGGACCGCTTTCCGGCATTGGCGATACGTTCTTCTGGGGCATCTTCCGCGTGTTGGCTTGCTCGCTCGGCGTCGCTTTCGCGCAGCAGGGCAACCCCATTGCTCCGTTCATCCTCCTGCTGGTCTTCAATATCCCCAACGTCCTCGTACGTTGGTTCGGCCTTAAGCTCGGCTACGAGCAGGGAAGCTCGTTCTTGGAGCGCTTGGAAAAGAACGGGCAGATGAAGCTCGTCACCTACTGCGCCGGTATCATCGGTGCCGTGTCCATTGGCACCATGATCGCCATGTGGGTCTCGATTTCTTGCCCCTTGAGCTTCACGATCGGTGAGATGACCATCACCATTCAGGAATACCTCGACCAGCTTTTCCCGAAGTTCTTGCCGCTCGTGTGCACGCTCGCCGTGTACGGCGCCCTCAAGAAGAACGTCAAGGTGCCCATCATCATCGCGGCCATCTGCGTGATCGGCTTCGTGCTTGGCATCACCGGGCTTATCGCGATGTAAGGAGCAGCCATGGCTATCGTAGACGCACGCATCGACGACCGCTTAGTTCACGGCCAGGTATGCAGCTTTTGGATCCCGAAGTACAACGTAGATCGCATCGTGGTGGTCGATGACGCGGTTGCCAAAGACGATCTGCGCAAATCCATGCTGCGTATGGCCTGCCCGGAGCGCTGCAAGCTTTCGATCTTCGATACGGCAAAGGCGGCCGATAAATTCTCCCGTCATATCGACGAGGGCATCAAGGTCATGATCCTCTGCAACAGCCCGATTCCCATTTTGCAGATGGCGAAATGCGGCTTCAAAGTGGAGTACGTGACGGTTGGCAACATGTCGGGTCGACCTGGTTCGCAGCAGATTGCCAAGACCGCTTATGCTACGCCCGAAGAGATCGAGGCATTTCGCGAGCTCGCGGCTCAAGGCGTCGAGATATACGACCAGCTGGTGCCGAACGACATTCGCGAGAACATAACGAAGCGCTTCCAGTAAGCCTATCAACGCGTCGCCCTGCATGGTGTGCGGGGCGACGCCGCAACGGTACTTGTCCTTATGATTGGAGTGGAAACTATGGAGCAGACGGTGCTGGGCAATATCAAGAGCCAGCCTGAGGTGCTTCCGCAGGTATTTGCGAATCGTGATGTGTTCGTTGAGCCGTTCCGTCGCGAAATCGCCGAGCAGGGAATCAAGAAGATCATTTTCTTTGGTTCGGGCACCTCGTACAACGTATCGCAGATCGCGGCGTTCTACATGAAGCAGCTCGCGGGAATTGCTGCAGAGGCACAGTATCCCACCGTGTTCAAGAACTACGAACAGGCGGATTGGACGGGTTCGATCGCTCCGGAGCATACGCTGTTCGTGGGTATCAGCCAGTCGGGAACCTCGGTTTCCACGTGCGAGGTCATGGAATACGGCCAGAAGATCGGCTGCCGCACGCTGGTGATTACGGGCGATTTGGAGAGCCGCATCACGCAGTTCGCCAACGTCACGACGCACCTGCTCGTGGGGCCCGAGCTAACGCCGCCCGAGACCAAGGGCTACACGGTTTCCGTGCTGAGCGTGTATCTCTGGGCACTCGCTGTCGCCCATGATTGCGGGAAGCTCTCTGCCGAAGATTACCAGGCGGCGCTCGATGAGGCCGAGGCGTTCGTGGGTGATTTCCAGAGCGTCATCGACGAGGGCGAGGCATGGTACGACCGCAACAAAGGCTCGATCCTGCAGAGCGACCGTCTGTTTATCTTGGGCTACGGCGTCGATTACGGTTCGATGCTCGAGGCCATGCTCAAGGTGGGCGAAATGCTTCGTATTCCGACGATCGGCTACGAGCTCGAGGAGTTCTCGCACGGTCCCACCATGGGACTTCGTCCTAACCAGACGATCTTCATGATCGGATCAGATGAGGCGGAGTACGAGCGCATGCTCGTGTTCCGTGACGCCTATAAGAAGTACACGCCGCGCGTGCACGTGGTGTCGATGTGCGACATTCCGGACGCCGATGAGCGCGACCTTGTGTTCTCACATCGCGTGAGCAAGTATCTCGCGCCGCTTGCGTACACGGTGCCGTTCCAGTTCGTTGCCGCCAAGGGCGCGAAGGACATCTTTATCGACACCGGTGTGAACCCGTTCCAAGAGCCGCTCGCGCATTACGCCGACGACGAGAAGTAGGGACGGTATATCGATCGGGACGCGAGCGCATCTCCCTTCTCGCCTGCGTATCCGGTAACGCTTCGCATGTGACCCCGCGTTTCCTTCACACGGAAAGGCGGGGTCGCTGCTATCATATTGATTACTAGGCTGTCTAAGCGCCGCTTCTCACGCGGTGTTGCGAACGGAAAATCTCATGGACACTGGATTCATCAAGATAGATCGCTCTTCACCTTTGCCGCTGTATAAACAGCTCGAGGATTGCATCGTGAAGGCCATTGGTGAAGGTGTCTTGAAGACGGGGGACAAGCTGCCCACCGAGGACGAGTTGGCCGAGACGTTCGGTCTTTCGCGCCCTGTCGTTCGGCAAGCGTATGGTGCGCTTGTGGGTGCGCGCCTTGTTTCTCGCGAGCGCGGGCGCGGCAGCTTTGTGCGGGCGCCAAGTTCGATCAGGCCACATGCCTCGCTTCTAGGGTTTTCCCAAGAGACGCTGCTCACGGGTGGCATTCCGGTAACGCGCGTGCTTTCCTTCGGGCGCGCCGAGCTGCCCGAGAACCTTTCGTCGTGCATTTCCTCGGCATTTTCCGATGCATTCTTCCTCGAGCGCGTGCGCTATACGAACGGCACGGCGTCGTCTCACCTCAAAACCTGGGTTCCCTACGAGCGCTTTCCGGGAATCGGAGCGTACGATTTCACAATCGACTCTCTTTACGCCACACTCTTCAAACTCTACGGTGTACGTCCCACGCGTGCGGTGCGAACTGTGTGGGCGTCTGCTGCCGATGCGCGTACCGCCGAGGCGATGGAACTCGAGCCGGGGTCGCCCGTCATGCGCATGCTCAACATCGTGTACGACGAACAAGATGAGCTTATGGAGGTCGGCATCGAGTTCTACCTGCCCGATGTCCAGAGCTTCACCTTCGAGGTGCATAGCGCGTGATGTAAAATTACCCCAGGGGTTTTCGCCATTGGGGACGGGGGGTATTGGCTGGGGGGGTCTTCTGCCAGCCAATAACCTCCGTCCCCAATGGCGGGATACCCAATGGCAGAAAAGGGGCTTCGATGACGAACGAGGAGTTGCACAAAGACGGCCTTCCCACCATGCCACGCGTCGATGCGGTGTGGGAGAGTGCTCTGTACCAGCGGGATTATCAGCGGCTCGAAGAGCTCGAGCGAGAGCGCCTCTTTTGCCGGCACGGGCTTCAACATCTGTTCGATTGCGCCCGCATCATGTGGATCTTGAATCTCGAGCGCGGGCTTGGCCTTGACCGCGAGATTGTGTACGCGACGGCGCTTCTGCACGATATCGGCAAGGCGCAGCAGTACGAGACGGGCGAGCCCCATGATGTAGCGGGCGAGCGGCTTGCTCGGGAAATCTTGCTGGCGCTTCCCGCCGTGCATGCGTTCTCGGCTGAAGATATCGATGCTATTTGCACGGCGATTCGCGGGCATCGGCATCTGCGCGAGGGCGCCGAGGTGCTTGAGCGGCTGCTCTACCAGGCGGACAAGGCTTCCCGCGCGTGCTTCGCCTGCCCATCGGACGTTCGCGCCGCCTGTTCGTGGAGCGATGCGAAGAAGAACCTCGCTGTGCGCATCTAGGCAGGTCAGAGGGCGCTCCCAAACCGGGCGCCGTCGCCAGTTCAAAATTTCATGCCAAACCATACAGCTGGAGCGTTGCAGCAGCGCCTTATTGTATGGAACGGCATAGAATTTCAACTGATTCGCCGATGGGACTTTGCAAGGTAAAATAACCCCTGGGGTGTTTTTACATCAGCGAGCCGTTGAAGTGGATGATGAAGGCGATGAGCCCCACGAGCGCTGCCAGCCAAAGCACGATGCCGAACACCATGAGCGCGATCGCCCAACGCTTGAACGGACGGCCTCCCACCATGCCGGCGCCGGCCAACATGCACAAAAAGATCCCGATGCCGAGCGCGATCATACAACTACCCTCTGCCGTCGCGAGCAGCGGCAGGTCGGCGGCGGCGACGTGTGCATAGTGGTAGCTGTGAAGCAGTCCCACGTCCCCGGTTGCGATCATGTACACACCCGGTACGATGCCAAAGAGCGAGCACGCAGCCCCCACGAGTCCCATAACGACGTAGCGCCAGATCGGTTTCATGTTGCTGAAGACCCCGGTCGCAGCTTGCCCGGAATACGTGATGAGTCCGCCGTTGAAGTACACGATGGCTCCGAGCATGAATGCGATGCCCAGCACGAGGAGCACAACGCCCGCGATGGTAAGCACGCCTTGCCTGTCGAGGCAGATGAGCGCGATAGCGATTCCGAGGAAGATCATACTCGCCCCTTCAGCGCGCGCGAGCGCGGGCAGCTTCTCGGGTGGCGTCGTGGCGTAGTGGTAGCTATGGAGCAGGCGCGGATTGCCCGAGACGATCATATAGGTGCCGAGTGCACCGGTGAGCACCGGTACGATCAGAATAGCAAGTGAGTCCATGGAAGCCTCCCGATCAAAGCGGTGTTCGATGGATGTCGCCGATCGCCGCGCGCGGAACGTACCCCCGCACCGCGTAAACGAGATTCTAGTCCTGTGCGAACGAGCGTCAAGGGTGATTTTCGGCAAGCTGGCGCGCATGCTGGGTATAGAAAGAGCTGGCACAAAAAAACATCCGTCTCCGCGATTTTGCAGAATCACGTAGGGGAGGGGAAGGAGAGAAGAGCGACTATGGAAGATGAGAAGAAAGGTTTGCCCGAGGATACGTCGCGTGGTGAAGAGACCGGTCTCGCGCATCATGCGAAGGCGGGGTTGCCCGTGAGCCGGCGCGAGCTCGCGCTCACGGATTCCAAGCGGCTCGCGCTTGCAGACAAGGTGACGATCGAGGAGCTCGAGGTCTTTGCCAACCATGGCGTCTACGCTGCGGAGCGCGAGCTCGGGCAGAAGTTCGTGGTCTCGGCGGTGCTCTACACATCGCTCCGGGCTGCGGGGCTGGACGACGACCTCGACCGCTCTGTGGATTACGGCGAGGCGTGCCATCTCATCGACGAGTTTCTCCGCACGCACACGTTCAAGCTCATCGAAGCGGCGG
>CAJLVH010000111.1 GCA_905210055.1 uncultured Enorma sp.
CCGTGGGAGGGCAGGGCGCCGCTGACCGGTGGACGGCACCGAGCCGTGCACGAAAACAAAAAGCCTTTGGGAAACCAAAGGCTTTTTTGTTATCTCGACATCTTTCAGGGATAATGAGTTCCATGATTACCGTATTTCTCATTGGAAATATCGCATCTGGGAAGTCGAGTGCCGCACGCTACCTGGAATCGAGGGGAGCGTATCGCATCGACCTTGATCATGAGTGCAAAGCACTCTATGTTCCCGGTTCTTCGCTCGTTCAGCGTATCGCCCATGTGTTCGGTAATGACGTGCTCGATGATGCTGGTGGTATTCGTGCCCATGCTCTTGCTCGGCGCGCGTTCGCCGATTCCGCTTCTACTGCACGTCTCGAGAAGATCGTGTATCCTGCGCTCATCAAGCGACTGAATGAGCTTATTGCATCTCTTGAGGCTCGGTTGCATGCCTGCGCGCTCGTCATCGTAGAAGTTTCTGCACCGAGCTCGTTCGTAGACGCCTTCTCCCTTGCCGATGAAGTGCTTGCAATTACCGCTCCGCTCAACGTACGTCGCGACCGCGCGCTTCTCCGTGGTATGACGGAGGCCGATTTCAACGCGCGTGTCGCTATCCAGCCAAGCGACGATGCACTATATTCGCTGTCCTCTGCTGTTATCGAAAATGCTGGAACGGAAGAGGACCTGCATCGTGAACTCGATGCATGGGCGGCAAGCATTTGTTCGAAATCTTCCGAGATTGGTAGCGCCCATGCTTAAACGTCTTCGTTGTGCTGGGTGGCTGCGTCTTATTGCACTCGTTCCGGCACTGGTGTTCTGCCTGATCTCGATGGTGTATTCCTACGCGCCCGCAGCGTTGGTCAAACCGCTCTTCCCCCTCGAGTATGAGGAGCATATCCAAGCCGCGGCCGAGCAATACAAGGTCGATCCCTATCTTATTGCGGCGATTATCGAGAGCGAGTCGAATTGGAACCCGAGGGCTCGCTCTGCGCGCGATGCGATGGGGCTCATGCAGCTCTTACCTGCTACCGCACAGGATATGGTAGATAAGGGCTACGTTGATGGCGAGCGCTACGATGCCGACGACCTCTTTGATCCCGAGACGAACATCATCTTTGGGTGCGCGTACCTCCGCTATCTGCTTGACTATTACGACGGCGCTGTCGATCGGGTCATCGCGGCCTATAATGCCGGCATCGGTAACGTCGAGGACTGGGTGGCGGAAGACATGGCGCTGCATAATGCGATTACCTTCCCCGAGACGCAGGCGTATCTCGTGCGCGTTCTCAACGCTTATAATCGCTATAGTGAACTGTATGCAAATCGCTTCGCGGATGCGTCGTAGTCGATGCTTGTGCGCGGTCTGCCCCTGCGTTACGATATGCCCTCTTTCTGCCAAAAGGGACAGTCCCTTTTGGCATGCCATTAGGGACTGTCCCTAATGGTGGGCGGTGAGCGAGGAGGTTTGAGGATGGAAGCATTCGAAGTGGAGCGCGTGGGCGGCGAGCTTCGCCGGTTCGGTGTTGCCGGAGAACCGGTGAAGTTCGAGGTCGTGAGCCCGTTCGAACCTTCGGGCGATCAGCCGGAGGCCATCCAATCCCTGGTAGACGGTGTGCGTGCGGGAGACCGCTACCAAGTACTGCTGGGCGTGACAGGATCCGGCAAGACCTATACGATGGCGAAGACCATCGAGGCGCTCGGCAAGCCAACGCTCGTCATGGCGCCGAATAAAACGCTTGCGGCCCAGCTCGCGAGTGAGCTGCGCGAGTTCTTTCCCCATAACGCCGTTGTGTATTTCGTCTCCTACTACGATTATTACCAGCCCGAAGCGTACGTGCCCCAGTCGGATACGTATATCGAGAAGGACGCCTCGATCAACGAGGAAGTCGAGATGCTCCGCCATCAAGCGACATCCCAACTGCTGAGCCGGCGCGATGTGATCGTTGTGGCAAGTGTCTCGTGCATCTACGGCATCGGCTCGCCAGAAGATTATGCCGGCCTCGCGCCGAACGTGGACAAGAAGACGCCGCTCGAACGCGATGAGTTCATCCATGCGCTCATCGACATCCAATACGACCGTAACGACTTCGACCTGGCGCGCGGCACGTTTCGCGTGCGAGGGGACGTGGTCGACGTGTTCCCACCGTATGCCGAGCATCCCCTGCGCTTTGAGTTCTTCGGCGACGAGGTGGAACTCATCGCCGAGATTGACGAGGTCACGGGCGAGATTCTGCGTGAATACGATGCCATTCCCGTATGGCCGGCGTCGCATTACGTGACCGAGAAGCCCAAGGTGCGTGCGGCGATCAGAACGATCGAGGACGAGTGCGCGGCGCGTGTGGCGGAGCTCAAGGCCGCCGACAAGCTGCTCGAGGCGCAGCGTTTGCAGCAGCGCACCGACTACGACCTCGAGATGCTCGAGACCATGGGGTATTGCAACGGCATCGAGAACTATTCGCGTCATCTCGATGGCCGCCGTGCGGGCGAGCCGCCGTACACGCTCATCGACTACTTCCCGAAGGATATGCTTTGCATCATCGACGAGAGCCACGTGACGGTGCCGCAGATTCGTGGTATGCACGAGGGAGATCGCTCGCGCAAGGTGACGCTTGTGGAACATGGCTTCCGTTTGCCCTCCGCCCTCGATAACAGACCGCTGCGCTTCGACGAGTTCGAGGCGCGCATCCCGCAGTTCATCTATGTGAGCGCCACACCCGGCGATTATGAGCTGCGCGTGAGCCAGAACAACGTGGAGCAGATCATTCGTCCCACGGGACTGCTCGACCCCAAGATCGACGTGCGTCCGGTGCACGGCCAGATCGATGACCTTCTGGACGAGATCCGCGTGCGAACGGCGCGCCATGAGCGTGTGCTCGTGACGACGCTCACGAAGCGCATGGCCGAAGACCTTACCGATCACCTGCTCGATGCCGGCGTGAAGGTGAACTACATGCATTCGGACACGGCGACGATGGATCGCGTGGAGATCTTGCGCGACCTGCGGCAGGGGAAGATCGATGTGCTCGTGGGCATCAACCTGTTGCGCGAGGGCCTGGATCTGCCCGAGGTATCGCTCGTGGCGATCCTCGATGCAGACAAAGAGGGATTCTTGCGCAACCGGCGCTCGCTCATCCAGACCATCGGACGCGCGGCGCGCAATGCCGATGGTGCCGTGGTGATGTATGCGGATACGATCACGGATTCCATGCGCGAGGCGATCGATGAGACGAACCGACGCCGAACGATTCAGATGGCGTTCAACGAGGAGCACGGCATCGAGCCGAAGACCGTGCGCAAGGCCATCAACGACATCTCAACGTTCATCGCCGAGGCGGACGAAAACGTGGGAAAGCGCGACCGCTCGCGTGGCGATACGTTCGGCCACGGCGCGTTCTTCACGCCTGCAGGAGACGGTGCGAACGAGGCGCCAGGCTTCGAGGAGTCGAGCGGGCAGCGTCTTGCCGAAGAGCTTGCGAGTTTGCCGAAGGACGAGCTCCAGCGCATCGTGGCGACCATGGAAGAGGATATGCGAAGTGCCTCCGAGGCCATGGACTTCGAGGAGGCGGCGCGCCTGCGCGACGCGATTGTGCACATCAAGGCGGTACTCGAGGGTTCGAGCGAGGATGAAGCGATGGAGGCGTTGCGGAGAACCGCTCGCAAGGGGAGTGTGTTCGGCGGCGGGCGCAAGCGCCAGGGCTGGAAGGGCAAGCACTAAGGTCAAAAATCGTTTTGCTTGCCCCTGCAGCGATCTTAATAACCCCGGAGATAGTATTACGAGCGTCTAAAAGGCGCGGAAACGGGCGTAGCGGGCGGCGAGGAGCTCCTCGGTGCTCAGAGAGGCGAGCTCATCGAAGGAGGCCATAGAAAGCCGCACAATGCGGCTCGCGAGCTCCTCGGGGCTGCAGTCGTCGTCTATGGATCCCTCCACGATGCCAAGTTCGATAAGGCGGTCTGCCGTGAGGCCGAGCGCATCGGCGGCATCCGCAGCACGATCGGTGGATTTCCACAGGATAGACGCGCAGCCTTCAGGGCTTACCACAGAATAGACAGCATGGTCGAGGATGTAGACGCGGTCTCCTCCTGCGAGCGCGAGCGCGCCGCCGCTCCCGCCCTCTCCGGTGATGAAGCTCACGAGCGGCGTGCGCAATCCCGCCATGGTTACGAGATTCGAGGCGATGGCCTCTCCCTGGCCGCGTTCTTCCGCGCCGATGCCGCAATAGGCGCCGGCGGTGTCGATGAGGCAAAGCACCGGCCTGCAGAAACGTTCTGCCTGCCTCATGAGGCGCTGCGCTTTGCGGTAACCCTCCGGATGTGCGGAGCCGAAGTTGCGTGCAACGCGTTCCTTGGTGGAGCGTCCGCGTTCGGTCGCGATTACGGTGACGGCGCGCCCGTCTTTCCATGCGATGCCGCCCACGATAGCCGGATCGTCGCCATAATGCCTATCGCCGTGCAGTTCCACGAAGCCATCGAAGCCGAGCTCGATGAGCTCGAGCGCGGTGGGGTGGTCTGCCGAGCGAGCCGCTCGCACGATGTCGTACGCGCCGCTTGGAGCCTTGCCGGCTTTGCCGCCCCGTTTGACGATCTTCGAGAGCAGCGTATGGGGTTTGTGCGAGCATTCGAGACGATGCGGCGCATCGGCGGCGGGGGTGCGGCCGCCGTGAAGCGCAAGGAGCTCGGCGATAGTTCGGGGGACTTCCGCGCGCGGGACGACGCGATCGATGAAGCCATGTTCAAGCAGAAATTCCGAGCGCTGGAAACCATGGGGGAGGCGCTTGTGCGTTGTCTGCTCTACGACGCGCGGGCCTGCGAAGGCGATGAGCGCACCTGGTTCGGCGAGGATAACATCGCCCTCCATCGCAAAGCTCGCCGTGACGCCTCCGGTGGTGGGGTCGGTGAGCAGAGAAATGTAGGGAAGGCGCGCTTCGGCGAGCTTGCGCCGTGCGGCCGAAACCTTCGCCATCTGCATGAGCGAGAGCGTGCCCTCCTGCATGCGTGCGCCGCCGGAAACCGTGATACCTACCACGGGGAGCCCGCGCTCGCACGCCGCTTCGAACGTGCGGCAGATCTTCTCGCCTACAGCTGAGCCCATCGAGCCCATCATGAACTCGCCGTCCATGATGAAGAGGGCGCATGCCTCGCCGCCGATGCGGGCGCTGCCGCAGATGACCCCTTCACGCTCGCTTGAACCGCCTTTGGCGGCGGCGAGTTTCTCCTGATAACCGGGGAAGGCGAGCGGATCGGGTGTGGGGATGTCGAGGAACCATGCTTCGAAGCTGTCCTTGTCGACGGTCGCTTCGAGGCGTTTACGCGCGGAGAGGCGCAGATGGTGACCGCAGCGGGGGCATACATCGAGCGCTTGTTCGAGCAGCTCTTGGTCGATGATGCGGCGGCACCCCGGGCACTTCACATAGGCGTGGCGCTGGGGCATCTCGACGGGTACGTCGGTGATGGGCCCTTCGAGTTTGTTGACGGCGATGCGTTTAGCGCTCATATAGATGCTCCATGAGGTTGGTGTGGTAGCAGCCCGATTGGAATTCGGGGTTGGCAAGGATATCGAACATGAGGGGCGTATTGTGCGCGACGCCTTCGATTTCTAGCTCGGAAAGGGCGGCACGCATCTTCCGGATTGCTTCCTCGCGCGTTCCAGCGCGCACGATGAGCTTGCCGAGCATCGAATCGTAGTACGGGGGAACCGATGCTCCCGGGAAGAGCGCGGAGTCGAAGCGCACCCAGGGACCGTTGGGGACGTGTAGCGTGTTCACGGTGCCGCAGGACGGTACGAGCTCGGGCGTCTCGGCATTGATGCGGCACTCGATGGCGTGCTTCGAGGTTGCGATATCCTCCTGGGAAAAGGGGAGCGCGACGCCCGCGGCAACGCGCAGCTGCCACTTTACGAGGTCGATATCGGTCACGAATTCCGTGACGGGATGCTCTACCTGCAGACGGGTGTTCATCTCCATGAAGTAGAATTGGCCGTCGTCGGTGTAGAGGTATTCGATGGTGCCCGCGCCTTCGTAACCTACGGCGCGCGCGAGGTCGCGGGCGGCGGTGTACATGCGCTCGCGCACCTCATCATGGCCGTCGAGGCAGGGAGCGGGGCTCTCCTCGACGAGTTTTTGGTTGCGGCGCTGCACAGAGCATTCACGCTCGCCGAGCGTCACGACGTTGCCGTGCGCGTCGGCAAGAACCTGCACCTCGACATGGTGTGCAGGTGCGATGAACTTCTCCATGTAACATTCGCCGTCGCCGAAGGCGGCTTCGGCTTCCGCCTTCGCCTCGACGAACGCCCGACCGGCGTCTTCGGCGCGCTCGACCTTGCGGATTCCGCGGCCGCCGCCACCGGAACGCGCCTTGATGAGCACGGGGCAGCCGATGCGCCGCGCCTCTGTTTCCGCCTCTTCCGCAGAGGAAATGAGGTCGCAACCGGGCACGACGGGTACGCCGGCTTCGCGGGCGGTGCGGCGGGCGGCGTCCTTGTCGCCCATGCGGTCGATGACCTCGGGCGCGGGGCCTACGAAGACGATGCCGTACTCCTGGCAGCCGCGCGCGAAGCCGGCGTTCTCCGAGAGGAAGCCATAGCCCGGGTGTATGG
>CAJLVH010000112.1 GCA_905210055.1 uncultured Enorma sp.
CCGCCGCAGATGCCCACGAAGGGACAGGGCGGCTCGACGCGATCCGGCGAGGGCTCGAGCACGCGCTCGACATGGGCGTGGATGAGCGACTTCTCCTCGGAATCTATGGCCGCTTCAACAACATCGCCTGCAACGCCGCCTCGCACGAAGACGGTCTTGCCCTCTGGCGTGCGCGCGACGGCGTCCGGCCCGTACGCCATGCGTTCGATGGTGAGTTTCATATGTGGCCCTTCGATGTGACAACGTTGTCAGGTAGCTTTGTCGCATCGTCCAGTTTACCCGCAAAGTGCGCGCAAGCTCTCGTCAAAAAGCCCTAGGGTCGTTTGGCGCGGAACGCCTGTCCCGTATGTCATGACATTGGGGACTGTCCCCAATGTCAGGGGCGGCGGTTCGCGCGTTCTTCGGGGGTTCCGGCAAGGAGCGTTTTGAGTCCCAGGCCGATGAGCGAAAGGCCCGCGCGCACGCGTCCCGGCTGGCGGCGGGCAAGCGCCTTGCTGGCCTTGCGCTGCGCCTTCGACGACGTGCGACGGCGCTTTGCGGCTTCAGCATCGGGCGCGGCCGAAGATCCCGCCTGCTCATCCTCGGGCTCGATGAGCGTCGCGTGGACGGCGGTCGCTGGGCGGGGTTCTTCGGGCACGGGTGCCACCTCGAGATCGGGCATCGCTTCGGGTTCAGGCTTGGCTGCGGGCTACCGCCGTGCCCGTCTCCGCGCCTGCCCGCACATAGGCGCGCTTGAGCAGGTACGCCTGCGAGTCGAACGGCGCCTCGCCCTCGGCGCGCTCGACCTCCTGCCAGGTGCCCTCAGCGGAAAGCTCGCGCGCCTTCACGTTGTCGGAGAGCTGCGCACGCATGTAGTCCTGTACCATGTTCCGGCAGGTCGCGTCGAGCACGGGGTAGGCGATCTCCACGCGGTGCTCGGTGTTGCGCGTCATCATGTCCGCGCTGGAAAGGTAGACGATATCGGAGTCCACGCCGAAGGCGTATACGCGCGCGTGCTCCAAGAAGCGGCCAACGATCGAGCGGATGTGTACGTTCTCGGTCTTGCCGGCGACGTTCGGCAGCAGACAGGAGATGCCGCGAATGATCATCTGCACATCCACGCCGGCCTGGCTCGCCTCGGCGATCTTGTCGATGACTTCGCGGTCCGTGAGCGAGTTCATTTTGAAGAACACGCGCGCGGGCATGCCGGCACGGGCGCGGTCGATCTCGCGGTTCAGGCCGTTCATCATGAGCGGCTTCAAACCGGCGGGCGCGACGCCCAGGTAGCGGTAGTCGCCGGAGAGGTTTCCCAGCGAGAGGTTGCGGAAGAACGCGTTCGCGTCCTCGCCGATACCGGGATGTGCCGTCATGAGCATGAAGTCCGAGTACAGCTTCGCCGTCTTCTCATTGAAGTTGCCGGTGCCGAGCAGCGTGATGCGCGTGAGCGCCATGCCTTCGCGGTAGGTGATCTGGCAGATCTTCGAATGGCACTTGAAGCCTTCAGAGCCGTAGATGACGGTGCAACCCGCCTCTTCCAGACGCTCTGCCCATTCGATGTTGTTCTGCTCGTCGAAGCGCGCGCGGAGCTCCATGAGCACGGTGACTTCCTTGCCGTTCTCCGCCGCGTCGATGAGGGATTCGCACAGGCGGCTCTGCTTGGCCACGCGGTAGAGCGTGATCTTCATGGAGATGCACGAATCGTCGAACGCTGCCTGGTGCATGAGGTCCAGAAGCGGGCTCATGGATTCATACGGATAGAACAGCAGCTTGTCGCCCTCGATGATTTGCTCGCGTATGGGGCGGTCCATGTCGAACATGGGGCTCGGCTGCGGCTTGAAGGGTTGGAAGAGGAGCTCAGTGCGGTAGCGCTCGGGCAGGTGGCTCTCAATGCTGTAGATGTAGGAGAGGTCGAGCGGGGTGGCATAGGAGAGCACCGAGCGCGCGGAGAGGCCGAGCGCTTTGCGGATGCTCTTGAGCGTGGAGGGCTTGAGCGAGCCTTGCACCTGGAGGGCGACTGGCTGCAGGCGCAGGCGCTTCTTCAGGATCTTCTTCATGTGCTGGCGGTAGTCCTCGTCCTCCTCGACGCCCTCGCCGTCGGGGTCGATATCGGCGTTGCGGGTGACGCGCACCACCGCTCGGTCGCCGGGGACATACGACCCGAAGCAGCTGTTCAGACAGGCAAGGATGACGTCCTCGAGCAGGATGTAGCGATAGCCGTCTGCCTGCGGCATGGCGACCACGCGGTTCATGGACTGCGGAACCTCGACCAAGCCCATGAGGTTTTCCTCATCTGGACTTTCGAGCGAGCATACGAGGTAGAGGGCGCCGTTACGGAGGTTGGGGAACGGGTGGCGCGGATCGATCACGAGCGGCGAGATGACGGGGGAGACGTACGCCTGGAAATAGCGCTCCACGAATGTGCGGTCGTCGCCCACGAGGTCATCTGCGCGCATACGCACCACATCGCGCCGCTCGAGCTCCCCCTCGATGTAGGCTACGATGTCGTTCTGGCGCTTCACGAGCGGCGGCAGGGTAGAGAAGACGAGGTCGATTTGCTCGGCGGGCGTGAGGTTGCTCTTGTTGTCCTTGGGTTGGTGCTTGAGTGTGGCGAGGTCCGAGAGGCCGCCTACGCGGATCATGAAGAACTCATCCAAGTTGGACTGAAAGATCGCGGCGAAGTTCAGGCGCTCGAAGAGCGGGGTAGACGCGTCGTAGGCCTCGTCGAGCACGCGCGCGTCGAAGCGCAGCCAGCTGAGTTCGCGGTTTTGGGTGAAAGAGAAGTCGAAGCGCTCGTTCTTGTCGATGACCTCGACGGATGCGCGCTCCTTGCGAGAACCCTTGCCCTTCTTGTCCTTCTTGGCTGCCATGGATGCTCCAAACGACGTTCAGCGCGCCACATGGCGGGCGCGCCGGGGTTAGCTTTGCATCTATCCACATTATACGTATGGGCATCGCATGCCGTCGGCATGTCGAAACCTTTATCAACTGCTTACGTTGGCGAGAAGGAAAGCGGGGGTGTTGTGCCCGGCTGCCATACGCCGCGATGGAGCTTGGCGCGGAATGATGGCTGGCGCAACGAGGTGCACCGGACGCCACGTTTCACCCACCGTCACCTGTGAGATATTGACGCGGAAAAATGCGCCTTGGTGTATCAAGGGCTGCGGTCTGCGGGCGGGCGTGCGGGGCTTGGGGTCGCGCCACGCGGGTCTTCGTGCGGGGCGAACGGCCTCAAATGCCCTGTGAACGGTCGAAAAACTGGATAAAACGAGTTCAAACTCGTATAAAAGCGCTCAATAATAGGACAACATAGGATGACTCAAAGAATTCATCGTGGTGGTAACAATATTCAAAAATAAAAGAAGTTTATCCAATAGCATAAAAATAGGTTCGGCGCATTATCATATATCCTCGCACGTAAATCACTTTATCGCAGAAAAGTAGCTGCTGTAATTTGTTTCTCAATATACCGTTCCCCAGTCCTTTTATACCGTTGGCGGAACCCGATTGCACAAACTCGAAAATTGGATATAACTATAACCGAGGTGCGAGATGCACCCCGTTTGTGTGTGGTAAGGGGTCGCGTGCACGCATAGCAGCGACCAAGTACAGAAAGGTAGGAGGACATGACGAAAGGCTTGCACGTAACGAGCGAGATTGGGCAGCTTAAGAAGGTCTGCCTGCATCGCCCGGGCGATGAGCTCCTCAACCTGCCGCCGGATGAACTCGAGCGTCTTCTCTTCGACGACGTTCCGTTCCTCGAGGTCGCTCAGCAGGAGCACGATCGCTTCGCCGAGATCCTGCGCGAGCAGGGTGTCGAAGTCCTGTACCTCGAGAAGCTCGTGGCCGAGGCGTTCGACGCCGTGCCCGAGGCTCGTGCCGAGTTCCAGGAGCAGTGGCTCGCTGAGGCCGGCATCAAGGGCAAGATGGCCCCGCAGGCCGTCAAGGAGCTCCTCGACTCCATCACCGACAACCTCGAGTACGTGAAGAAGACCATGGCCGGCATCACCAAGGCCGAGGTCGAGATGCCGCACACCAGCTCGGTGACGCTCGACTCGCTGGTGAACGTCGAGACCGACAGCGACCTGCTCGTCGACCCGATGCCGAACCTCTACTTCACGCGCGACCCGTTCGCGGTCGTGGGCAACGGCGTGAACCTGAACCGCATGTTCTCGGTCACCCGTAACCGCGAGACCCTCTACGGTAAGTACGTCTTCAAGTATCACCCGGATTACAAGGATGTCTCGCTGTACTTCCGTCGCGACGCCTCCTTCCATACCGAGGGTGGCGACGTGCTCAACATCAACGAGCACACCATCGCCGTGGGCATCTCGCAGCGCACCCAGGCTGCCGCCATCGACGTCATGGCGCAGAATATGTTCTGGAACTCCGATTCCAAGATCGACACGATCCTCGCGTTCAACATCCCCGTCTCCCGTGCCTTCATGCACCTCGACACCGTGTTCACGCAGATCGACGTCGACAAGTTCACCATTCATCCCGCCATCATGGGCACGCTCCAGGTGTTCAAGCTCACCCCGGGCAAGAACGCCGGCGAGGTCGAGATCGAGGAGATGAACGACACCCTCGAGCACATCCTTGCCAAGGCGCTCGGCATCGACGCGGTGAAGCTCATCCCCTGCGGTGGCGGCGACCCGATCGCGGCTGCGCGCGAGCAGTGGAACGACGGTTCGAACACCCTCGCCGTCGCCCCCGGCAAGATCTGCGTGTACCAGCGCAACAACGTCACGAACGACGTTCTCTACAAGGAGGGCATGGAGCTCTTGGTCGTGCCTTCGGCCGAGCTCTCCCGCGGCCGTGGCGGCCCGCGCTGCATGAGCATGCCGTTCTGGCGCGAGGATCTCTAAACTCAGGTACGTGTGGCGGCGCTCCCGTCTGGGGGCGCCGCCCTAGGTAGGGCGTCATCGACGCTCGATAAGCGGTTAGAGCGCTTATCGGATTGCACGGATTCTATCGAAAGGAATCAAACATGGGCGTTAACCTTTCCGGTCGCAGCTTCCTGCGTCTGCTCGACTTCTCCACCGAGGAGATCGAGTACATGCTCAAGCTCTCCAAGAACTTCAAGGATCTGAAGCGCACGGGCACCCCGCACCGCTACCTCGAGGGCAAGAACATCGTGCTCCTCTTCCAGAAGACCTCTACGCGCACCCGCTGCGCCTTCGAGGTCGGCGCCATGGATCTCGGCATGGGCGTGACCTACCTCGATCCCGGCAGCTCGCAGATGGGCAAGAAGGAGTCCATCGAGGACACCGCCCGCGTGCTCGGCCGCATGTACGACGGCATCGAGTTCCGTGGCTTCGCCCAGTCCGACGTCGAGGAGCTCGCTGCCAAGTCCGGCGTGCCGGTGTGGAACGGCCTCACGGATATGTGGCATCCCACCCAGATGCTCGCCGACATCCTGACCGTCCAGGAGAACTTCAACTACGACATCAAGGGCAAGACCCTCGTGTTCATGGGCGATGCTAAGAACAACGTCGCTCGCTCCCTCATGGTCGTGTGCGCGAAGCTCGGCATGAACTTCGTGGCCTGCGGTCCTGAGGAGTGCATGCCCGCCGACGACGTCATCGAGGCTTGCAAGCCCATCGCCGAGGCTAACGGCTGCACCATCACCCTCACCACCGATGCCCAGGCCGCCTGCACGGGTGCCCACGTCATCTACACCGACGTGTGGGTCTCCATGGGCGAGCCCGATGAGGTCTGGACCGAGCGCATCAAGCAGCTCGAGCCCTACCGCGTCACCAAGGAGCTCATGGCCCTGGCCGATCCGTCCGCCATCTTCCTGCACTGCCTGCCCAGCTTCCACGATACGAACACCACCACCGGTGCCGAGATCGCGGCGAAGTTCGGCGTCACCGAGATGGAAGTCGAGGACGAGGTCTTCGAGGGGCCGCAGTCCAAGGTCTTCGATGAGGCCGAGAACCGCATGCACACCATCAAGGCCGTCATGTACGCGACCCTGAAGTAGGATTCATTTGCTCGGCGCCGCCCGCTAACTTGACTCGGGACGGGCGGCGCCGGTATGGACGGTGCTCCTTACAGCACGGATCGGGGGGAGCCGTTCCGCTACGTCGTTAGACACATCTCGTCAAGAAAGGGGGGAAAGAACAATGGCTGAGGCTGATAAGAAAAAGTTTTCGATGCCTTCTTCGTTCACCATTCTTCTTCTCCTGCTCGCAATCGTTGCCATCGTGACCGTCATCGTCGCGGGCGTCGCGCCTGGTGAGGTCACCGCCGCGAAGTTCAGCGACTTCTTCACCGCACCCGTCAAGGGCTTCGCCGACGCCCTGCCCGTCTGCCTCTTCGTGTTCATCCTGGGCGGCTTCTTGGGCATGATGACCAAGACCGGTGCCCTCGATAACGGTATCGCCGTGCTCGTGAAGAAGCTCAAGGGCAACGAACTCGTCATCATCCCCGTGCTCATGGCCATCTTCGCGCTCGGTGGCACCACGTATGGCATGTGCGAGGAGACGGTGCCGTTCTACGCGCTGCTCGCCGCCACCATGATGGCCGCTGGCTTCGACCCGATGGTCGGTGCCGCCACCGTCCTTCTGGGCGCTGGCTGCGGCTGCCTGGGCTCCACGGTGAA
>CAJLVH010000113.1 GCA_905210055.1 uncultured Enorma sp.
CCGCTGCGTCATGAGCATCTCCGAGCTCGGCGCCACCGAGGACATGCTCGAGGACCTCGCCGACTCCACCCTCGTCATGCAGGGCGGCTACCACGTGCTTACGCGCGATGAGATCGTCGAGGTCCTCCGCGCCAGCCTGTAGAACCGATGACTGTCCCAAAAAGGGACAGGAGCATTTTGGGACATCATGTCAAAGTACCCCAGTGACGTTTTGACGATGGAGGCAATCGTGAAGAGGAACATCGGTGCTAAGCCCGCGCTCTACCCCATGCCTGTGATCGTAGTGGGTGCCATGAACGGTGACGAGCCCACCTGGACGCTCGTCGCGCACACGGGCATCCCCAGTCACAGCAAGATCATGGTGAGCCTCGCTGGCGCGCACTTCATCAACCAGCGCATCAAGCAGGCGAGTGTGCTCTCCGTGAACGTGGTTGACGAGTCCTGGCTCGACCGCGCGGACTTCTGTGGCAGCGTGAGCGGCGCGCGAGAGAGTAAGGCCGACGTCTTTGCCTGGACGGCAGGCGAGGCCGGCACTCCGCTCATCGACGACGCCAAGCTCTCCATGGAGTGCCGCGTGGAGGACGTCTACGAGATCGACCACTTCGAGAACTTCATCTGCTCGGTGGTTGGTACCTATGCGGACGACTCGATTGTGACCGAGGACGGTAAGGTCGATGTGGCCGCGCTGCGCCCCGTGCTCTTCGAGATGCCTACCTACACCTACCTCGCCACGGGCGAGAAGATCGCCGACTGCCTGAGCTTCGCCAAGGTGCGTAAGGCGACCGAATAATCCAAGGTGCAGGTGTAGATTGGAGAAGAACATGTTTACAAGAAGAACCTTCCTAGCCGTCGCCGCCACTGCTACCTCATTACTTGCCGGATGCTCCTCCGAGAACGCTGATGGATCGGCAAACGACGCTCCTGACCAGGGCGAACCCTCCGTTTCTGACGAGCCTGCGGTTGACACCAACGACGGTTCGGAGGCGGCGGCAACCGGCGCAACCCTCGTCGCGTACTTCTCGGCCACGGGCAACACGGAGGGCGTGGCGACCGCGATCGCCGAGGGTCTGGGTGCGGCCATCTTCGCTATCGAGGCGGCCGAGCCCTACACCGAGGCTGATCTGAACTACAACGACGACGCCTCCCGTGTGAGCGTCGAGCGAGCGGATGGGGTCAACCCTGAGCTCGCGCAGGTCACGCCCGACGGCTGGGACGGATACGACGTAGTTCTTCTCGGCTACCCGATCTGGTGGGGCGAGGCGGCCTGGCCGCTGCACACGTTCGTGGTGGGCAACGATTTCACCGGCAAGACCGTGGTGCCGTTCTGCACGTCGGGCTCCTCAGGTATCGGAGACAGTGCCGATGCCCTTGCGGAGCTTGCCGGCTCCGGTGACTGGCGTGAAGGTGAGCGCTTCTCTGCCGACGCCGGCGACGATGCGGCTGATTGGGCCGCTGGCCTCGAGCTATAAGGAGGATCATGAACATCGTCATCTTGCAAGGCAGCCCCAACCGCGACGGCTCCACCGCCATCCTCTGCGATGAGTTCGCACGCGGTGCCCGCGAGGCGGAGCATGCCGTTGCGCGCATCGACGTAGCGCGCGCGGACGTAAAACCGTGCACGGGCTGCGTTGCCTGCGGCTACGGTGCGCGCCCATGCGTCCAGCGCGATGGCATGGTCGCGATCCTAGACAAGATTCTCGCTGCCGACCTGATCGTCTTCGCCACGCCGCTCTACTATTACGGTATGACGGCTCAGCTCAAGGCCGTGGTCGACCGGTTCTGTTCCGAGAACTCCGCCATCACGGGCAAGCATCTGCACAGCATCCTGCTTGCGGTGGCGTGGAACGCGGACAGCTGGACCTTCGATGCGCTCGAGGCTCACTACGACACGCTGGTGCGCTACCTCAGCATGCATGACTGCGGGCGCGTACTCGGTTACGGCTGCGGCATGCCGTCCATGACGCGCGCCTCGAAGGCGCCGCGGCAGGCATACGAGCTGGGACGCTCGTTGTAATGTCCCAAAAAGGGACAGGAGCATTTTGGGACATACTTACGGCAGGAGTCCTGCCGGGTATGTGAAGGAGATGGTCTTATGAAAAAGACGTTGGTGGCATTTTTCTCTGCTAGTGGCGTGACGGCGCGGGCGGCGCGCGCGATCGCTGAGGCAACGGGCGCCGACCTCTTCGAGATCGAGCCCGCCGAGTACTACACGGCGGCGGATCTTGATTGGACGAATAAGCGCAGCCGCAGCTCGCTTGAGATGGAAGATGAGGCCTGCCGTCCCGCGATCGCGGATGCCGTCGCAGATATGGATGCCTACGACACCGTGTTTCTCGGCTTTCCCATCTGGTGGTACGTGGAGCCGCGCATTGTGGACACGTTCCTCGAGGCGTATGACTTCGCCGGCAAGACGGTGATTCCCTTCGCGACATCGGGCAGCAGCGGCATCGGCGGCGCGGAGCGTCGCATGCACACGGTGTGCCCTGCAGCTGCGTGGAAGCCGGGTGCGCTGCTCAACGGTGTCGACGCGGCTGCGTGGGCGAGGCATGTATCGTAAATGATAATTTCAGTACCTGGTACTGAAATTATCATTTTGCAGATGAGGGGAGCGATGATGGGAGAGAAGACATTGGCTTGTGGCATGGAGGCGCTTGCAGCGAAGGATCCGGAGTTCGCCGAGCGTTTCGCGTACTTTGCGGGCGAGGAAGTGCCGAGCGACCCGGCCGCCGAGTTGCCTGCTTGCGAGCGCTACCTGGCGGTGCTCGCGGCACTCTTGGGCTGCCAGGGCGTTGACGACTTTCGCGCCGTGCTGCCCGAAGCGCTCGATGCGGCACTTTCGCCCGTCGAGGTGAAGGAAGTCGTCTACCAGGCGTGCGCGTACCTCGGTATCGGGCGTGTGCGGCCGTTTTTCGATGTGACGAACGAGGTGCTCGCGGCGTGGAGCTGCCGCTGCCGGCTCAAGGTACGACGACGCTCGAGACGCGCGGTACCGCCGGCAACCAGAAGCAGATTGAGTACTTCGGCGAAGGCATGCGCGAGAACTGGAAAGCCGGCGCTTCCGAGCGTGCGACCGTCAACCGTTGGCTCGCGGAGAATTGCTTCGGCGACTACTACACGCGCGGCGGCCTGTCCGACCTCGATCGCGAGATGATTACGTTCTGCTACATCGTGGCGCAGGGCGGTTGCGAGCCGCAGGCAACGGCGCACGCGGGTGCCAACATGAACCTGGGGCGCGACCGCGACTTCCTGTACCGCGTGGTCATGCAAATCTTGCCCTACATCGGCTACCCACGCAGTCTGAATGCGCTCACCTGCATCGATAACGCCGCTGCATCGCGCGCGTGAACCAATGTCCCAAAATGCACCTGTCCCTTTTTGGGACATCTGACCCATTTCGACCCCGTCCCTAAATGAGTCATGTTTGGATGGAGGATATCATGACAGAGCACACTGACTTCACCCCCATGTTCGGCATGGGCAGCCCTAACGACGCGTACGCGCAGTACTTCATCGGGAATTCGTACCTCAACCCGCTGACGAGCGCTGCAGAATGCGGCGTGGGGCTCTCGAACGTCACCTTCGAGCCGGGCTGCCGCAACAACTGGCACGTGCACCACGCCACCAAGGGCGGTGGACAGATCCTCATCGTGACGGACGGTCGCGGCTGGTACCAGGAGTGGGGGAAAGACCCGCAGGAGCTCACGCCGGGTACCGTCGTGGTCATCCCCGCCGGCGTGAAGCATTGGCACGGCGCCGCACGCGACAGCTGGATGAGCCACATTGCGTTCGAAGCGCCCGGCGAGGGTTGCGGCAACGACTGGCTCGAGCCCGTCACGGACGAGCAATACCCAGCGTAGGAAAATGATAATTTCAGTACCTGGTACCGAAATTATCACTCTGAAGTAGTTTTACATGGAGGATGACCATGGTAGATATGCGGTACACGACGCTTGGACACTCCGGCATCACGATTCCGCGCCTGTGCTTGGGTGGTATGAGTTTCGGGCGCGCGTCGGCGGACTTCCACCAGTGGACGATCGGGCCGGATGAGACGCGTGCTGTCATCAAGCGTGCGCTCGAGCTGGGTGTGAATTTCATCGACACGGCCAACTGCTACGCGCACGGCACGAGCGAAGAGTACATCGGCACCGCCTTGCGCGAGCTTGGCGTTCAGCGCGACCAGGTGGTTCTCGCCAGCAAGGTCTTCTTCAACGAGGGCGGGCTCTCGCGTGAGGCGATCAACCGCGAGATCGACGGCACGCTCGCGCGCCTGGGCACGGATTACCTGGACCTCTACATCATCCATCGCTTTGACTACAACGTGCCCGTCGAAGAGACCATGGAGGCGCTCGACGGCCTCGTGCAAGCCGGCAAGGTGCGCGCCCTGGGCGCGAGCGCGATGTACGCCTACCAGCTCCATAACATGCAGGTCGTGGCCGAACAAAACGGCTGGAGCCCGTTCACGAGCATGCAGTGCCACTACAACCTGCTCTACCGCGAGGACGAGCGCGAGATGATTCCCGTGTGCCGCCAGTTCGGCATGGCGCTCACGCCCTACAGCCCACTCGCGTCCGGGCATCTGTGCCGTCCTACCTGGGACTCCGCGTCCAAGCGTTCGACGACCGACGCCACGATGCGCAACAAGTACGACGCGGACCGCGAGCGCGATATGCCCATCGTAGCGCGCGTGGCCGAGCTGGCCGAGCGCCATGGCGTCCCCATGTCGCGCATTGCGCTCGCCTGGCATTGGGCACGCGGCGTGGAGGCACCGATCGTGGGCTGCTCGTCGCCGGCGCGCGTGGATGACGCGGTGGCGGCGCTCGACGTGGTGCTCACGGCAGATGAGGTCGCCTACCTTGAGGAGCCGTACACGGCGCACGAGCTTGTGGGCCCGGCGGCGCGCCCCGGTGAGAAGCCGCTTGCAGGTACCACAAACCCCAACGCGAAATAATCTTCCTGCAGAGACATTCGCACGTCTGCATGGCTAAGGACTATCGACGTCGTAAAATCGGCGCGGGTGCTGTGCTGTTCTGTCAACGGTCGGCTCGCTCTGTGAGCCTTCTGTCTTCAAACTTCCTCGGTGGCATTGTATTGACAAGAATGATATATTCGTCAACTTGTTGATTTCAATTCGAGGAGAAGGAAGTAGCTATGACAGAAGAACAGCGTCCGCGCCGTCGCTGGATGCGTCGTGTGCTCATCGGGGCTGCGATTGTGCTCGTGGCGGCGTTCGTTGGCGTCTCGTTATTCGCAGGCAACTACCTGGTGGATTATGCGCTTACGGTGAATGACGATGGCACGCTTGGTTCCATGAACGGAGCGGCATACACCGGCGTGCAGGATACCGAGGCGCAGCGCACCTACGACGCATGGGTTGAAGGCCGTGAGCTCGACGAATGGACGATTGAAAGTGAAGACGGCCTCAGCCTTTGGGCGCAGTACTATCCTGCGGCAGGGGAATCGCACCGATACGTGCTTGCCGTCCATGGCTACACCGTTGATCATCGCGACATCGCGCCGGCGATCGTGCCGTTCGTCGAAGCGGGCTACAACGTGCTCGCGCCCGATGAGCGTGGACGAGGCAACAGCGAAGGCGACTTCCTCTCCATGGGATACTTTGAGAAGCGCGACGTCATAGCGTGGGCGAGCGAGATTGTGGCGCGCGATGCGCGGGCGCAGATCGTGCTGTATGGCGAGAGCATGGGCGCGGCGACCGTGCTCATGGCGGCGGGCGAGGACGACCTCCCCGAAAGCGTTGTGGCAGTGGTTGAAGATTGCGGCTACACGAGCGCATATGCTATGTTCACCGACCAACTCAAGGAGCGCTTCGGTCTGCCTGAGTTTCCGTTCCTGCCCGCGGCCGACCTCGTATGCAGCGTGCGCTACGGCTTCCGTTTTTCGGGCGCGGATGCAAAGGCAGCACTCGCGACCTGCGAGGTTCCCATCCTCTTCATCCATGGCGGCGCGGACGATTACGTTCCTACGTACATGGGCGAGGAGCTCTACGAGGCATATGAGGGCGAGAAGGAATTGCTTATCGTTGAGGGCGCAGGCCACGGTGCGAGTGCGGACGTGGATCCGGAGCTCTACTACCAGACGGTGTTCTCCTTCCTGGATCGCTACACGGCGTGATGCCGTTTGCACGCTGTGCAACATGATAATTTCAGTACCTGGTACTGAAATTATCAATTTCATTACGTCGGTCTGTCGAGGTGCCGGGTGGACGTACAGGGTATAGTGGTAGCGATATTCACCGCGTGCGAGGAGTTATGCATGCCGAAGAACAAGCAGAAGCGAGCGAAGCGGTCGAACGACATGGTCGAGGCCGCGGCGTCCGAGCCGAAGCCAGCGCCGTCAATGCCCGTGTGGCTCCGCCGGGCGGCCTGCTTCTTCGGGGCGCTCTTCTGTGCATTCGGCGTGGTGTACTGCGTGATGGTGTTGCTCGTAGGCGAGGGTTCGCCCGTCTTCATCGTCGCGATCATCGTGTTCGCTGCCATGGCGGTGCATCTGGTGCGCGCTGGTCTCTCCGATGGTCGCTGGCGAGCGTAACGTA
>CAJLVH010000114.1 GCA_905210055.1 uncultured Enorma sp.
CCCGCGTCACGATTCTCTCGTGTGGCCTCAGAGGTGCTGTTCAGACGCTCGCTCATAGGGTTACTCGTCGTCTTCCTCTGTGATTTCGACAGACTCTGCCAGGTTTTGCGCCTCTGGCCACGGCTTTCCGCCACGTACATCGAAGCTTACCCACACATGCTGACCAGCTTGCAATTCGATGTCTTCCGTTATGGGTTCCGGCAGGTCGGGCGCATCCGGCGGATCAACTTCATTCGATACCGTGTACATGGTGTTGCTATCGACGCTGCAGACTATGTAGCGCGATTCGTAGGAGTCGGTGGGACCCATATCGACAACGAAATCGCCGTGCCGTTCGTCGCAGGCGATGACGGTTCCTTCAATGATGATGTAGTCGGGCTTGCTTTCGTGTACGCACCATACGAGCATGAGCGTCAGCAGCGTTGAGGCGATTCCGCAGGTGATGAGCAGCAGCTTTCGCTGAAAGGGGCGCGGGCTTTCGGGTTCGTTCTCGCTGGGGCTAGGAGCGGTGGCTGGCTGCGCGGGGTTTTCGGCAGCTGGGCAATCCGCCTGCTGCAACGAGTCCGTCGTCGGGGAGCCGCCCATTGTCTGCGCCGGGTTTTCGTTCTCTGCGCCGGCGGCATCGTTATCAATTCCCACGAGCGACCCCAGCTCTACTCCGTACAGACAGGCGAGGGCAATAAGGTTGTCGGTGCCCGGGACGGACTCGCCGCACTCCCATTTCGATACCGCCTGCCGGCTCACACCGAGTTTTCGCGCAAGGTCTTCCTGGCTGATGCCGCTGGAACGCCGAAGTTCGTAGAGGCGCTGGGCGAGAGGCGTGCTCATGACGGTTCCTTTCATGGTGGGGTGTGCCTACGCATGCATGCCAAGGCGCTCCGCGACCCTCGTTGTGTACGACGGCTTAGCGCGGCGGCCTTAGAACCGGATCGCCTCTAGTGTACCGGGTGCGTCCCCGCATGCCACCATCTTCGGCTGGCAATTCCGCAACTGGCGGTTGCATGCGATCGATACCTGGTAGTTTGTCGCGTTTGGAGCAGCGATTGCGCTTGGTCGCATCGTCGCGAACGCGCCGCGCTGCCAAGCTCGCGAACCGCCGCGTCCCTATTCGCTCCCCAAAAACGCGCCGGACTGGCGGCTCCATAGCTGCGCATACTCGCCATCGGCGCCCACGAGCTCCGCGTGCCGTCCGTCCTCCACGATCTCGCCGTCACGAATGACCACGATGCGGTCGAGTGCGGCGACGGTCGAGAGGCGGTGCGCGATGACGAGCGACGTGCGGTCGCGCATGAGGTTCTCGAGCGCGTCTTGGATGAGCTTCTCGCTTTCGGAATCGAGGGCGCTCGTGGCCTCGTCGAGCACGAGGATCGGCGCGTCCATGAGGATGGCGCGCGCGATGGCGATGCGCTGACGCTGCCCTCCGGAGAGCTTCACGCCGCGTTCGCCCACCTGCGTGTCGAGTCCGCGCGGCAGGCGCTCGATGAACTCGAGGGCGTTTGCCTCGCGCGCGGCGCGCAGTATCTCGTTCTCCGTGGCGTCCGGCCGGCCGTAGGCGATGTTTTCACGCACGGTGCGGTGGAAGAGGAGCGGCTCCTGCGGCACATAGGCGATATGCTGGCGCAGGCTCACCTGGCTCACGTGCGCGATGTCCTGGCCGTCGATCTTGATGCTACCGCCCGAAAGGTCGGCAAGACGCAACAGAAGCGTGGTGAGCGTCGTCTTGCCGCTGCCCGAACGCCCGACGAGACCAACGCGTTGACCAGCGGGAATGTGGAGGTTGAACCCGCGGAACACGGCGTCTTCGGTGCGCGCGTCTGCATAGTGGAAGTCGACGTCGCAGAAATCGATGGCACCCGCCGTGACGTGGAGCGCGGGGGCATCGGGGTCGTCTGCCACGAGGCGTGGCTCGTCGAGGGCGACGGTGAGGTCGTGTGCTTCGCCGAAGGAGCGGTTAATCTGCTGGAACATCTGCGACAGCATGTTGAAGCGGCCGGTGAGCGAATTCGTATAGGTGAACATCATGACGAGCGTGCCGGCCGAGATGCCGAACCACGCGTTGCCGCCCGCGATGAACACGGCGACGAGCCCCATCATCATCACGATGAGCGAGCTCGTGACGGCGCCGGTCTTCACCGTGCGGCGCATGCGTCGGCTATCGGCGGCGCGCACGTCCTGGTTCGCCTCCTCGAAGATGCTCTGTTCGTATGCCTCGCGCCCCGCGGTCTTTACCGCGAGGATGTTCGTGATGGAATCTGAAAGTTCGCCCGAGAGGCGGTTCTGCGCAGCGCTTGCGGCGGCATTGATGGGCAGGATCTTGCGGTAGAGTTTGAACACGATCGCCACGTAGGCAGCGAGCACCACCACGAGGATCGCGACGAACGCGGGCGCGAGCGGGGCGAGCATGCAGATGGTGAGGACGGCTGTCGAGGCGGTAGGCAGTGCGGAGTAGGTGAAGTTGTCCATGAGCAGGCTGTAGGCAGATATGAACTTCTGCGTGGAGCTCACGAGCGCGCCGCCGAAGCGGTTGGTATGGAACGTCATCGATTGGTTGGAAAGCGTGTCGAATGCGAGCCGTCCGAGTTCGTAGCCGGCGCGAATCTCGAGTTTGGCGCAGGCATAGTCCTGCAGCTTGCTGCACACCTGGCCGGCGACGTTCACCGCGATGAGCGCGGCGATGTAGGGGCCGAATACGGGGAGCACATCTTCCGCGGCGACGCCGCCCGCGCCCACGCGGTCGACGATCGCGCCCACGATAAGCGGGTTCGCGAACGTGAGGAAGAAAACGTAGCCCAGCGTGACCGCGACATCGAGCACGAACATCGGCAGCTGGATGCGCGTGACGCTCCAGAAGTAATGCAGGGTTCGGCGGGTTACGGAGGCCACGGAAAGCTCCCTTCAGGCGAATGCGTAAGAATACCCAAGCAGTTATTCTACATCGGGGCATCTGGAACCACGACGTGTTGTCGCTGGCGAGATTCCCGCGAGGTAAAACAATCCCTGGGGTAATGTTACATGAAGCTTTCGTGCGCACTTGACGAGCGGCTCGCCACAAGCCATACTATTCGCTGGTTCACGCACGAACCCGCTGCCAGAGACAGCCGGTGCCGAGAGGCGGGTCCAAGGCTCAATGGGGTAACCCGCCAGCCGAGGTGGTCGAGCAGATAGCTCATGTGTCTTCTCGCCCCCGTCGCTCTCGCAGCGCGGGGGTTTTCTTTTCCAAGACATCCCCGCAAGTCTTAAAGCGGGTCGTGCCTGGGAAAGGTAACGAGGAGGTGTAACAGATGCCACAGCAGTACAAGATCGACAAGGTTGCCGAGATCGAGTCTCACATCGCAGACAGCAACGGCGTGTTCGTCGTCGGTTACAACGGCCTTACCGTGAAGCAGGCGCAGGAGCTGCGTCACCAGCTTCGTGAGGTCGGCGCCGAGATGAAGGTCTACAAGAACAACCTCACCCGTCTTGCGCTCAAGAACCAGGAGCAGCCGGAGATCGACGAGATTCTCGTTGGCCCGCTCGCCTATGTGTTCTACTCGCAGGATCCGGTGGAGCCCGCGAAGGCGCTCAAGGAGTTCGCCACGAAGTCCAAGGGTGTTCTCGAGATCAAGGGCGGTATCTCCGAGGGCAAGGCGGTTACGGCCGAAGAGGTCAACGCTATCGCCGACCTGCCTACGAAGGATCAGCTTCTTGGTCAGATCGCTGGCCTCATCAACGGCTTCGCCCGCGACATCGCGGTCTGCGTCAACGGCGTGTCGAGCGGTCTCGCCCGCACCGTCCAGCAGATCTCCGAGCAGAAGGCTGCGTAAAACAGCCGGCGCGGAGTATCCGCGCACCCCGGCGCGCTTGCGCGCCGCTTGATACGTTCGCTACCGTGCGAAGACGCACGGCAACTGAAAGGATTGCTTACCATGGCTAAGCTTACCAACGAAGAGATCATCGAGGCTCTTAAGGAAATGACCCTGCTCGAGGCTTCCGAGCTCGTCAAGATGATCGAGGACACCTTCGGTGTCTCCGCCGCCGCTCCCGCTGAGGAGGAGAAGACCGAGTTCGACGTCGTGCTCGAGGGCTTCGGCGACAACAAGATCGCTGTCATCAAGGTCGTCCGCGAGCTCACCAGCCTCGGCCTCAAGGAGGCCAAGGAGGTCGTCGAGAGCGCTCCGAAGGCCGTGCTCGAGGGTGTCAAGAAGGAGGACGCCGAGGCCGCCAAGGCGAAGCTCGAGGAGGCCGGCGCTGCCGTCTCCCTCAAGTAGTTCGCCGCAGGCCCCGTGCCTGCCTGCGTTTGCTTGACGCCGAAGGGCGAGATCCATACGGGTCTCGCCCTTTTTTCGTTTGCGGGCGAGCGGTCTGTTTGCGGACGAGCGATCCTCGATTTTGAAAAAAGCGCATCTTGGGGGAGCCGTTGCGATGTATCGCCGGACTTTATGGGGAATCTCTCGCGTGCGCGACGCGGCGGGTTCCCGTGTGTATCATGGACACTTGTGAAAATGAGTGCTGGAAGCAGCGGGGTTCTTCCGGATCGACGAGTCTGCGTGGGACACCCGGAGCGTCCGGCTCGTGAGAGAGGGAGTTTCATTTCATGGCGCAGAAGGTTCTCGTCTTCGATTTCGGCGCGCAGTACGGGCAGCTCATCGCCCGTCGCGTTCGCGACCTGCATGTGTATTCCGAGATCGTCCCGTGCGACATCACGGCCGATGAGGTTCGCGCACTGTGGCCCTCGGCGATTATCCTGTCCGGCGGCCCGGCTTCCGTCTACGCCGAGGACGCGCCGTCCATTGATCCCGGTGTGCTCGAGCTTGGCGTACCGGTGCTGGGCTTCTGCTATGGTCACCAGATCATGGCTGTGACGCTCGGCGGCGAGGTCGCACACTCCGAGGTGGGCGAGTACGGTCCTGCGACCATCGAGCGTGAACGTGAGAGCGCGCTCTTCAACGCCACGCCGCTCGAGCAGACGGTGTGGATGAGCCATCGCGACGCAGTCTCGCGCGTGCCGGAGGGCTTCGCGGTGACGTCGCGCACGAGCGTGTGCCCCGTGGCGTCCATGGAATGCCCCGATCGAAAGCTCTACTCCACGCAGTTCCATCCCGAGGTGCGCCACACGGAGTTCGGCCAGCAGATTCTTTCGAACTTCCTCTTCGACATCTGCGGCCTTGAGCAGGATTGGACGATGGATAACCTTGCGGAGTCTATGACCGAGCAGATTCGCGAGCAGGTTGGCAGCGACCGTGTGATCCTGGCGCTTTCGGGTGGCGTGGACTCAAGCGTGGTCGCGGCGTTGGGCGCACGTGCCATCGGCCGCCAGATGACCTGCGTGTTCATCAACCATGGTCTTCTGCGCAAGGGCGAGCCGGAGCAGGTGGAGGAGGTCTTCACCAAGCAGTTCGACGTCGATTTCGTGCACGTGCATGCCGAGGAGCGCTATGCGGAACTGCTCGCAGGCGTGACCGACCCCGAGCAGAAGCGCCGGATTATCGGCACGCAGTTCTGGAAAGAGTTCTTCGCGGTGGCACAGCAGCTCGCGGAGGACGGCCGCCCGGTGAAGTACCTGGCGCAGGGCACCATCTATCCGGACATCATCGAGAGCGGCGCGCGCAAGACCGGCGGCAAGGCATCGACCATCAAGAGCCATCACAACCTCATCCCCTTCCCGGAGGGGGTGCATTTCGACCTCATCGAGCCGCTCGACCATTTCTTCAAGGATGAAGTGCGTGAGCTTGGCTTGGCGCTCGGCCTGCCTGAGCACATCGTGTACCGCCAGCCGTTCCCCGGACCTGGTCTCGCGATTCGTATCATCGGCTCGGTGACGCCCGAGAAGCTCGAGATCCTGAAGAACGCCGACGCGATCGTGCGCGAGGAGCTCGATGCCTACAACGCGCGCCTGTTCGAAGCGACGGGCGAGCGTAACAGCGAGCATAGCTGCTGGCAGTACTTCTGCGTGCTGCCGGATATCAAGAGCGTGGGCGTGATGGGCGACGAGCGCACGTACGCTCGCCCCGTGATCCTGCGCGCCGTTGAGTCGAGCGACGCCATGACGGCCGACTGGGCGAAACTGCCGTACGAGGTTCTGGCGAGGATTTCCGGTCGCATCGTGGCGGAGGTTCCCGGCGTGAACCGTGTGGCGTATGACATCACGTCCAAGCCGCCCGCGACGATCGAGTGGGAATAAACCAGAAAAGTCTGAAAACCCAGTAATAATGCAGGTTCGCAGGATTTCAAAACCCTCGTTGATAAGATTTTGATAAGATTACACTTGAACACCATTATCGGATGTATCAAGTGGTTTGTGGGTAAAGAGTAATTTCTGAAGGCTCACAAAAAACTCCATATTAACATTAAACCCCGTACTGACGGAATAAAGTCAGTACGGGGTTTTTGTCGTTTGCAGGGTTATTTCAGTTTATCCTTAAAGGCTTCTACAA
>CAJLVH010000115.1 GCA_905210055.1 uncultured Enorma sp.
CCGTAAGCTGGATAGCGAACGGCGCGCCGCAGCGGAAGATGCCCGCCTGCACCTCGTCGGAGATGAGCACGCCGCCCACACCGTGTACGAGGTCGGCCGCCGCCTGCACGAACGCCGCGTCGAGCGGGTGCACGCCGCTCTCGCCTTGAATGGGTTCGATCATGACAGCGCAAATCTCGCTGCCCAGCGCACCGAAGATCTGCCGCAGTTCGTCCACATCGTTCGGCGTGCAGGCCACGAACCCGCCGGGCAGCGGGCGGAACGAATCCTGCAGGCGGTCTTGCATCGTCGCGGCGAGCGTCTCGAGCGTGCGGCCATGGAAGCCGCCGCGCAGGCACACGATTGTGTTGCCGCCGTTGCCCGCGCGCTTGGCAAAGAGCCGCGCGAGCTTCATGGAACACTCGTTGGCCTCGGCACCGGAGTTCGCAAAGAACGCCTGCCAAAGCTCTTCTCCCGCTGCTGGTTTCGCTGCCGCGGTAAGCTCCGCCTCGTCCCCTCCGCGTATCGCCTGCGCCAACCTATACGCACCGGCGACATCGTTGTTCGCGAGCTTCGAAAGCAGCGCCGCCACGGCCCCGCGGTGCTCGACATAAAAGTAATTCGATACGTGCAGGAGCTTCGGCACCTGCGCCTCAAGGGCTTGCACGAGCGCGGGGTGCCCGTGTCCAAGCGAGCACACGCCGATCCCCGCCAGGAAGTCGAGGTACACGCGGCCTTCGCTATCGGTGAGGTGCATGCCGTCTCCACGTACAAACTCCACGGGGCTCCTGCCGAACGTCGGCATCACATATGCGGCATCGAGCGCCTGCTCCATCTCGTATGACATATCCGTCCCTCCTCGCACGCGAGCATCTAAGCCTTGAGCTCAGATGCTCGTTTCTGCGCATGTGCTACGTTCAACCCTGAACCCAGATGCTTACTCGATGTCCTCGGTCTCCACGAGACGCGAGGCAAATGCGCCCACAGGATGCGGATGCTGATCGAACTCGTAGGATTCGAGCGTCGAGTGCATGACGGTACCTACGCCCGTCGAGGTGAAAAGCTCCACGAGCAGCGAGTGTGGTGTCGTGCCGTTGATGATGTGCGCGCGGTACACGCCGCCGCGAAGCGCCGTCACGCAGGCTTCAAGCTTGGGAATCATGCCCTTCGAGACCTCGCCCGCCTTGATCATCTCTTCGGTCTCTTCGAGCGTGAGATTCGATATGAGCGACGTCTTATCGGAGAAATCCTCGTACAGGCCGTCGACGTCGGTGAGGAAGATCGCCTTGTGCGCGTGGATCGCGGCGGCGATATGCCCGGCGGCGAGGTCGGCGTTCACGTTGAAAAACCCGCCGTCCGCACCCTGTGCGACCGTCGCGACCACGGGAATGTAGTCGTTGTCGAGCAGCGTCTCGAGGTAGTCCGTGTTCACCTGGCTGACCCTGCCCACGCAGCCGAGTTCGGGATCGAGCTGCTCGGCAATGAGCGTACCTCCGTCGCCGCCCGAGACGCCCGCGGCAACGGCGCCGTGTTTGTTGAGCGCCGCGACGAGCTCCTGGTTCACCTTGCCCACGAGCACCTGCCGCACGACCTCCATGGCCTCGGGCGTCGTCACCCGCTGGCCGCCCTTGAATTCCACAGGCAGGTCGTAGTGGCTCAGCGCCTCGTTGATGGCCGCGCCGCCGCCATGTACGATCACGACGCGCGCACCGATGATCTTGAGCAGCAGGATGTCGCCCATGACCTTCTCACGCAAATCCGCATCGACCATCGCAGCGCCGCCGTATTTGATGACGACGGTCTTGCCGGTGATGTTCTTGACCCACGGCAGCGTCTCGTAGAGCTGACGCCCGAGCTGCTCGTTCGTAAGCGAAGGGGCAAGATCGCGTGCGTACTTCATAACCATTCCTCCAAAAGCGATGTGCAAAACCGCTCGTTCGCAACGCCTGTACCCTTTATCATGGCGTTGGAGACCGGCTCCGATGTCCGATTACGAACGGTAGTCCGCGTTGATCGAGATGTAGTCGTGCGTGAGGTCGCACGTCCAAACCGTCGTCGCGCATGAGCCTGCGCCGAGGTCGACCGAGATGACGATCTCCGGTGCCTCGAAGCGACGCAGCGCCTCGTCCTCGTCGAACGGCACGGCAAGGCCGGCGCGGCACACGGGAAGCTCCATGATGTCGATGTCGACAGCGCGCTGATCGAACGCCACGCCGCATTTGCCCAGCGCAGCGGCGATGCGCCCCCAGTTGCAGTCGTGTCCTGCGATGGCGGTCTTCACGAGCGGAGAGTTCGCCACCGAGCGAGCGCAGGTATCTGCGTCCTCGGGTGTCGCCGCACCGGAGACGTTCACGGTCACGAGCTTCGATGCGCCCTCGCCATCTGCGGCTATACCGCGTGCGAGGGCTTCGCACACCACGTAGAGCGCATGTTCGAGCTCGAGGTACGCCTCCGTTCCCTCGACAATCGGCTCCGCTCCCGCTGCCGCCGCGCCCGAGGCGAGCATGATGCACGTATCGTTCGTCGACGTGTCGGAATCGACGGTCACCTTGTTGAACGTTCGGTTCACCGAGCCCGAAAGGAGCGCATGCAACGCCTCGGGCGCAACGGGAGCATCGGTCGTGATGACGGCAATCATCGTGGCCATGTTCGGCATGATCATGCCGGAGCCCTTCACGCAACCGCCCACCGTGAAGGTGCACCCCACATACGCGAGGTCGCCCGATTCGTACGTGACCGCGTATTCCTTGGGATGCGTGTCGGTCGTCATGATCGCCTGCGCTACAGCCGCTCCCCCGTCGCGTGAGAGCGCGGCGAGCGCCCGGGGAATGCCCGTCTCGAAGTGCTCGACATCGAGCTGCACGCCGATCACGCCCGTCGAGGCGACGAGCACCTGGTCGGTCTCGCAGCCAAGCAGCTGCGCGGTAACCTCACTGGTGTAGCGAGCGGCTTCGAGTCCGGGCTCGCCAGTCGCGGCGTTCGCGTTGCCCGAGTTCGCGACCACCGCGCGCACCAGGCCGTAGCCCTTGTTACCGAGGTGCTCGCGCGAGACCGTCACCGGCGCCGCACAGAAGCGGTTCTTGGTAAAGACGCCCGCTGCCGGACAGGGCTCGTCTGCCACCACGAGCGCGAGGTCGCCGCGGTCGGGGTTCTTGCGAAAGCCTGCGTGGACGCCTGCGGCGCGAAATCCCGCCGCACTCGTGACGCCGCCTGCGGGAATCGCGCGAAGTTGCTCATCGAACTCTTCAACATTCATCTTCTTGCATCTCACAATCTTGTAGAGCCGAACAGCGAACGCGTCACTTTGGGGACGGGTACCTTCGTGTCGTTTTTGACGCTTTGGGGACGGGTACGTTTGTGTCGAAAACGACACGAAGGTACCCGTCCCCAAAGTGACGCCCCCAAAGCGATGCGCTCGCCCGAACGTAACGGGTTATACGGGCAGGGCGAGCAGGGGCAGCCCTCGTCGCTCATCGAGCCCGAATACGATGTTCGCGCACTGCACCGCCTGGCCGGCGGCACCCTTGCACAGGTTGTCGATCGCTGCGATCGCGATGAGCGCACCCGCCTCGGAATTCACTGCGAGCCCAATCTGGCAGGCATTGCTCCCAACGACAGACGAGGTCTTCGGCGTCTGCCCGGCATCGAGCACGCGTGCAAACGGGGAGCCCGCATAGAAATCGCGGTAGTATGCAACAGCCTCCTCGGCGCTCAACCCGCGCAGATCGTCCGCAAGCGGCAACGTCACTGTAGAAAGCAGCCCGCGACGAAGCGGCGCCAGATGCGGCGTGAACACGATGCGGCCAGGAAGCTCCAGAATCTGCTCGATCTCGGGCGTGTGGCGGTGACGGCAGACGTTGTATGCCTCAACGTTTTCATCCGCGCTGCAATAATGCGTGCGCGCCGAGGGCGTCTTGCCCGCACCCGTGACGCCCGAGATGGCATCGACGACCACAGGACCTGTCGGCGCCGTCCAACCAGCGCGAATCGCAGGCGCCGCAGCAAGCGAAGTCGCCGTGGGGAAGCACCCAGCGCAGGCGACAAGCACGGCGTCTCCCGCGGTATGCCGATCGGCGAGGCGGGCGAGGTCTTCGGCAAACAGCTCGGGCAGGCCGAACGCACGTGCCTGGAGAAGCTCGGGCGAGGTGTGCGTCGCACCGTACCAGCGCTCGTATACCGCCGGGTCATTCAAACGATAGTCTGCCGAAAGGTCCACAATCGTCACGTCTGCGGCAAGCAGCTCGGGCACGACGGCGAGCGCCGCGGTGTGCGGCACGGCGAGAAACACAACATCGCAGGCAATAAGCGTCGGGTCGTCATGCGTAGAGAACACGAGATCGCTCATGCCCGCAAACGCGGGGTACACGCTTGCCAGCGACTGGCCGGCATCGGCGTTCGACGTGATTACCTTGAGCTCGAAATCTGGATGAGACAGGAGCAAGCGGACGAGCTCGACCCCGGCATAGCCGGCCGCCCCTACAATTCCTGCAGCATAAGCCATATGCGTCGTCCCCCAAGCACGCATCGCGCGCGACGTTCGAGAGGCGCGCATCCTATTCGTAACGCCTTGAAAGGGTAGCACAGCCTACACATGAAATCGAATTATTGATAGGTAACCATTCACATTTTTGCAGAATGGTTACAGCTCGACACGCAGCCTGCCGCCTGGAGCGGGCGCGCTCGCCATCGGCCGAGTGAGGAGCGCGACCGGTCGAACCCCTACTCAGCGCGCCGTTTGCGCCCACCCGAAACGAACTGCACGGACGAAGCCTTATGCGAGGAAAGCCGTCATCTCGTCCAGCAAACGCGACGCCTCCTGACGACCCTGGATGTAGAGCTCGAGCAGCTTAGCGGGATCCCGTTCGATATGCCCAACCTCGACTTTGTGCGGCGGCGCGACCACGAACGCCCGACCCGCGCGCTCATATGCCCAGATATGCTCGCGCTGCTCGTTGTAGCGCTCATGGCGCGTCTCGAGCGCATCAAGCAGGTACGGATAGGTAGCGTAGCGCACGCGCGCGGCAGGCATGAGCTCGTAGGGCTCCTTCTCATAACCGCGATGCTGCGTGAGCACCACGATCGCACGGTCGAAGCCCTCGTCTTCCAGCACGTGTTCGACCGGCACCGAGTCCGCGACGCCGCCGTCGAGATACAAGCTGCCGCCCACCTCGACCGGCTGCGTCACGAGGGGAAGCGACGTCGTGGCGCGCACCGCGTCGATGTCGAGCGCGGCGTCGCGCACCTCGAGGTATTCGGCCGTCCCGAACATCGCGTTCGTCACCGTGGCGAACAAGCGCATGGGATTTGCGCTGAATGCGGCGCTATCGAAGGGGTCGATACGATCTTGCACCTCGTTGAGCAAAAAGTCGTATCCCACGATGCTGCCGGTTGTGGCAAGCGAGCGCGTGGAGATGTAGCGAGGGTCGTTGCAGAAGGTGAGGTTGATGCGGTTCGCGCGACCGATCTGCCGAGATTTGTAATTGAGGCCGCACAGGGCACCGGCGGAAACACCGTAGCACGTGGGAACTTCAACGCCATGTTCGAGCATGACGTCAAGCACACCCGCCGTGAACTGGGATCGGAAGCTACCGCCTTCCAGAATGAGCGCGACCTTCCCCGTGTTGTCCATAATGCCCTGCGCGTTGTGCATGCTCGTCTTCCTTTCGTCGCGACGTTCGAGTCATTCTACCCACACGGCGGAAATTGAACCATGACGGCACGTACCCTTGTAGTGGCGCCGCGTACGTGCTATGCTGCGATATCCACCGCATGGTGGCGTACTTTGACAGGTCGAGTTCGGTAGATGCAATAACGTAAAATTACCCCAGGGGTTTTTTAACATCTGCGCCCTACCGACCCAGACCCCCTTCGGGGCCGACTGGTTTCGACACGATAGCTCTGAGAGAGGAAGCAGGCCGTGGTCTCCTCGCCACGCTAAACAGGGGTACTGTCAAATTGAATTGACAAGAATTCTTCTTATGAGCCCCAGCTGGCTCTTGCTGCTTAATTAATTAGCGGCACGCCAAACCCGGGAGTTCCCCGACCCGGGCGCGGTGTCATTTGAGGGGAATGCTCCCGCGCACGTAATCGGTATGGCGCGGGCTAAGACTGAACCGGTTGGGACGGCGCGAGCGTGTCGCTGCGCGCACGCCGTCCGAGATTAAACCAGCGACTGAGCCTGGAGATGCCGATCAGGGGGCTTTCGTGGACCGGAGTTCGATTCTCCGCGGCTCCACCAGGAAATGAAGTGCGGCTCCGGCGACGGAGCCGCTTTTTGGTTTGGGCGCGCCACAGGGGACTCGAACCCGGAGGGCGCGGAGCGGCGCAAACGCGCGAGCGTTTGCCGCGGAG
>CAJLVH010000116.1 GCA_905210055.1 uncultured Enorma sp.
GGTCGCCACTTCCAGGCGGATCTGGTGTCTTCCCAGCTCGAGGATCTCTCGGCGGCAGACACGGCGGACATGCGCGCGGCGCTCAAGCACTACCGGGCATTTCTCTCGAAGAAGACCAACATGCGCCGTTTGAAGCAGGCGCGCGCATCGTACGAGACGGTCAACCAGCTGCACACGGCGGTTATGGCCGCGGCGCTCGGCAAGGGGGTCGCCGCGGATTTTGCGAGCGTGCTCGTGGCCTACCTCACGCGCGCGTACGACGAGGGCGTGGAGGCGCCGCTCGGCGATGTGGAATCTGCCGGCGCGCTCGAGGCGTTCCGTACCATGTGTTCGCAGACCATCGGCTATATCGGTGACGTGGCTGCGGTCGACGCCATGGCGCGGCACCTATTCGTGACGGCCCTCGCCTATACCGTCGACGCCGCGAAGCTTACCGGCCTCGACCGGCTCATCTCCGCCGCGCATGCCCAGATATGCCACGAGCTCGTGCTTGCGTGGTCGTCCACGCCCGGCGCGGAGGCGGCGCTTGCCGAGACGGTAAACGAGGTCGAGGATTCGTGCGACGTGGAGCACCGGCTCGAGGCGCTCTCGGTTGCCGAGCTGCTCCCGTGCGACGCGCTTCCGTGCGTTTCCGTCATCATCGCCCGGAAGCTCCTGGAATCGGTGGCGGAAGGTGCCGACGTGAGCGCGGACATTCGCATGGTGTATGAGCGCCGCCGGACCATGCCGTGGTTCGAGGACGTCTCCAGCTATTACGCGGCGCTCATCGCTGCCGCCAGCATGCAGGAGCTGTTCCGCGAGCATGCGGACGGCTTCCATGCGGAGAGCGCTCAGGTGCTGTGGGATGCCTACGCGCACGACCTGTATCGCGTGGATTCCGCGTATCGAGCATTTTTCTCGGCGTTCGAACGGGCGTTGCTCGTGGCGAACAACGAGCTCGACGATGCCCTCAAGGCGGCAGCCCGGCGCACCGAAAACCTCTATAAGAACTGGTTCTTGAACGAGCTCAACGTGCGCTGGTTCGATTTGTGCGAGCAGGACTTCGGGCGCCTGGGCTACGCTGCGGACATTCCTCGTCTGCGCGATTTCTACCTCACGTACGTCGCACCGGTGGCGAAGGACGCGCGCGTGTTCGTGATCGTTTCCGACGCGCTGCGCTATGAGGTGGCGGCCGAGCTTGCCGAGCGGCTCAAGCGTGAGACGAAGGGTCAGGCGACGCCCAAGGCCATGCAGGCGCCGTTCCCTTCCATAACCGCTACCGGCATGGCGTCGCTTCTGCCGCAGACCGGCATAGCGCTTTCGTGCGACGACGGGAGCGTGCGGGTGCTGGCGGACGGCATGCCAACCAAGAGCATCGCTGATCGCGCCGCGGTGCTGCGCGTGCAGGAACCCACTGCTGTGGCCATTCGGCAGGAGGAGTTCGTATCCATGCGTCGCGACGAGCGACGTGAGCTTGTGAAGGATGCGCAGGTAGTCTACGTCTACCACAATGCCGTCGACGCGACGGGCGACGACGCCAAGACCGAGCACGACGTGTTCGAGGCATGCGAGACCGCCATGAGGGAGATCGTCGCGCTCGTGAGGATCATCACGGGCGAGCTGCGCTGCTCGAACGTGGTCATAACGGCGGACCATGGCTTCCTCTATACGCGCGAGCCGCTCGACGAGCTCGATCACGTGGCTGCCGAGGAGATGGACGCGACCCTCCTCAAGGAGACGCGCCGCTACGCGCTTGCGCCTGCCGGTTCGAGCGTGCGGCACCTGGTAGAGGTCGCCATGGGCGCGAACGGCAGCGACGAGCTCGTGGGGTTCACGCCGCGCGGCTGCGCACGCATTCGCCGACAGGGTGCCGGCGAGAACTATGTGCACGGAGGCCTTTCGCTGCAGGAGCTGTGCGTTCCGGTGGTGAAGTTCAAGAACATGCGTGCCGGGAGCGCTGCGTATGTGGAGGCGGAGCCTGTTGCGATCGAGCTCCTCGACCCCACGAGCCCCATCACGAACACGCTCTTCCGCCTGCGTTTCTTCCAAACGGAGCCCGTGGTCGGTAAGAAGCTTGAAGGCGCATACAACATTGTTGTGGAAGACGCCGCCGGCGATGCGGTGAGCGATGAGGTGCTGCTTGCTGCGGACCGCACGTCGACGGAGGCAGCGGATCGTGAGCTCACGGCGCAGTTTGCCCTCAAGGCGGGCTTCTCGCCGAGCTCGTCCCAGACGTACTACATCGTGGCGCGCCATGCGCAGACGGGCGTCGTTGCGTGGAGACGCGAGGTGCGCATCGAGGTTGCCTTTGCGCCTGCGGTCGATTTCGGTTGGTAGCGGTAGGAAAGGATAACGATACCCATGGCAGAACTCAATGCAGAGCAGAAGAACGGCGTCGTCGTCCCTCCCTACGAGACCGATGAGCTCGACCGCAAGCTGATCCAGGCATTTCCGGGCAAGATCGTGCGTAAGGATCTCACCGCCCTCATGAGGCGCGGCTCCAATGTGCCCACGTTCGTCTTGGAATACCTGTTGGGCATGTACTGCGCCACCACCGATCCCGTCATGGCACAGCAGGGTCTTGCGCAGATCGACAAGATCCTTACCGAGAACTACGTACGGCCAGACGAGAGCGAGGCTATCAAGTCGAAGATCCGCGAGCTCGGGCAGTACACGATCATCGACAAAGTCCAGGCGCATCTCGACGAATATCAGGATATCTACGTCGCCCAGCTCACGAATCTCAACATCGAGCCGTTCGTGATGCCCGCCGAGTACGTACGCAAGTACACGAAGATCCTCATGGGCGGCATCTGGTGCATCATGCGCATCGAGTACCTGCGCGTGGAAGACATGGAGCTCGACGACCCCTTTGGCGAGCAGCCGAAGCCCAAGACGGGTCGAAAGGGCAAGAAGCGCGGGCCGGAGGATTCCCCCTTCCATATCGTGAGCCTGACTCCCATCCAGATGCCCAACCTCGACATCGACGCGTTCATCGCGCAGCGTAAGCTCTTTAGCGCTCGGGAGTGGAGCGACCTCATCCTTCGCTCCGCCGGGTATGAGCCCGCACAGCTCACGCGCCGCGAGCAGCTCCACTACCTGGAGCGCATGGTGCCGCTCATCGAGCACAACTACAACATGTGCGAGCTCGGCCCGCGCGGCACCGGCAAGTCGCACCTGTATACCGAAACCTCGCCGTATGCGTACCTGCTCTCGGGCGGCCAGACCACCACGGCGAAGCTCTTCGCAAGCTTGGGCGGCAGGCACGGCTCGGCTATGGGACTTGTGGGCTATTGGGATGCCATCGCCTTTGACGAGGTGGCCGGCATGCACTTCAGGGATCTGAACGCCGTGCAGATCATGAAGGGGTACATGGCCAACGGCACGTTCGGTCGCGGCACGGACTCCTACAACGCCGACGCTTCCATGATCTTCGAGGGCAACATCAACGACACGGTGCAGAACGTACTCAAGACCACGCACCTGTTCGACCCGTTCCCGCCGGAGTTCAACAACGACAGCGCGTTCTTCGACCGCATCCACTGCTACCTGCCCGGTTGGGAAGTTCCCAAGATGCGCTCGGACATCATCGCCAAGCGCTACGGCCTCATCACGGACTGCCTCTCCGAGTTCTTCCACGATATGCGCCGCCGCGACCTCACCCACGCCTTCGACAGCATGTTCCGCCTGAACGGGGACTTCAACCAGCGCGACGAGATCGGCGTGCGCAAGACCTTCTCCGGCATGGCGAAGTTGCTGTACCCAGACGGGCGGATGACCAAGGACGAGGCGCGCGAGATCCTGGAGTACGCCATCGAGGGGCGCCGCCGCGTGAAGGAGCAGCTCAAGATCATAGCGGGCATCGAGTTCATCGACGTCAACCTGGGGTATACCGACGTGGACGACCCGACGGTGCCGCATGTGATCTACGTTCCCGAGCAGGCGTCCGGCGCGCTCATTCCCGAGAACGCCGTGCAGCCGGGCCATGTCTTCGGCATTGGCCGCTCGCTCGAGGGCGAGTTCGCCGTGTACCGCATGGAGAACAAGGCGGTCGCGGGCGACATGAAGTTTCAGACGGAGGGGCTTGGCTACGCGCGTCCCGTGCGCGAATCCATGCTCGCGGCGTTCGAGATCTTCAAGAACAATGCCGCGCGCCTAGCGACCGGCATGCATGTTGGGGCGAAGAACTATCTGCTCTTCTGCAACGACTTGCAGGGTAAGGGGCTTTCTGAGGAACTTTCGCTCGCCGAGTTCGTGGGTTTGTGCTCCGCGGCGAGCAACCGGCCGACCATGGCCGCGCTCGCCATCCCGGGTATCTTGCGCCTTTCGGGCACACTCGAGCCGGTGAACAATCTGAACGACATTCTGCGCGTGGCGAAGAACGCCGGGGCGCGCCACGTGCTGCTGCCGCTCGACTCCATCCGCGACCTGCAAGACGTCGCGCCCGAGATCATGGGGTCGGTGAGCCCGGTGTTCTACAACACCGGCGACGTGGTGGACGCCGCGCGCAAGGCGCTGGGACTTTAGGGGGCGTCATGGAAGAGGATCGTCTCACCGGTGCGGTTGAGCGCATCGCGGACGTGATGGAGCGCGAAGAGGCGCGGCGTCGACAGAATGCGCTGCGTGACGGCCTTGCGGCCTTGCGATTGAAATCCGCGCTCTGCGAACAACTGCGTGCTGCTATGGATGCTGCGGTCGAGGAGGCCGGAGGACTCCCACGCGAGTTCGATGCGGAGCGGACGTACAGCTCGATGTGCTCGCTTGAGTCGAGCGGCGAGCTCGTGGAGTATTTACAGCGTTCCTTCGACTACATGAGGAGGCTGGTAGGGGAGTATCGCAACTGCGACCCCGCGATGCCCGGACGTGTTATGGGTGCGGCAGCGCGAGCGGCGGCGGAGTGCTTGGAGAAGATCGAGCGCGAGCTCGCGGAGCGGGGAGTTGACGTGTCGCTTTCCGGGACGATTCCCTATGCTGTTGAGCGTCCGGCGCCCGAGGTGCTTTCACAGGTAAAAGAGCACTTCGATGCGCTGTTCGAGGTGGAGGAGCGGCTGTTCCAGAAGTTTCGCCGTGTGCTCGAGGTGGGCGGAATCTTCTCCGCTTTTTCTGCTGAGCCTTCGTGCGAGGAGGAGATGGATCTGGCTTCGGTTATCGAGGAGCTTGAACGGGCGGTGGAGCTTCCGTTCTTCGGCCCCTTCGATGACCCCACGCCTATCGTCGAGGCGTTTTGGCATGGCTGGTCGGAGCTTGCGCGGGCGGTTGCCTGCCTTTGCCCGCTGCCGCGCGCCACGCTGGAGCGCTACGAGCTGTCTGTCTGCGACCATCTGGACGCCGCTATGCGAGGAGAGGGCTGAACCATGAACTATTTAGCTGATCCATTGAAAATTAGGTGTGAGTTTAGTGCGGATTGCCAGGAATATATCATTGATGACAGCTCCTTTTGGGTCGATGTCAGGCTAGATATTGATTGCCCGTATCTCATTCAAGTCCTAAGAAACTACGAGGCCAAACTTCATGAGGATGAAGATTTCGAACCTGAGGTATACGATTCGGATGTAATCATGCTCCTTGGATCGCATAATCTCGGCAGCAGGGATGAGCGGCATATAGAGTATCTTGAGCCGGAGGATGGCGCTTTCTATATAGAGGCCAATGTGCCGAAGACCCTTGATGAGTTCTATCGCAACCTCATTGTTTTGTTCCGTGAAGAATTCTGTTTCTGCAATCCAGACGAACTTGTAAAAGAACTCGATGAGATCCGTGACGAGATTCTCGATTCCATTAATAGCGTGACATGGGAATCCTCAGATGAAGGCTGGAAGTGTGGGAGCGCCTTTGATGATGACGAAGATGCCGCACACGAGTACTTCCTCAAATCGTTCCAACTATCTAACGTTCCGGAAGAGGACGTAGCACGTCTTCGCGAGCTCGTTGCAGAGAGCAATGCGTGTGCCATCGCCGAGGTTGATGACGATGACCTCCTCGATTACGTTGAGACGAACCTAGAAAAGCGGTACATCGTCTATCGCTATTCCAAGGAAGAGGGGAACGAAGCGGGTACTTTCGAGGACTACATCGGAGTCTACGTGCCGTAGGGAGCTAGGATTCTGCGCGGATGGCATCTCGAGCCTTGGGTCGGTGGGTTTTTGGCAACCTGGTGAGTATACACGCGTCCTGAAGAATAGAACATGCAGGTAGAAGCGTTGCCGCGATCGAGCCTACTCGGACGATTGCCCAAAACCCACCGATTCGAGGCTTGGAAACCAGCCATTGCAGCCATTGGGGACGGGTTCATTTTGACAGGTGGCT
>CAJLVH010000117.1 GCA_905210055.1 uncultured Enorma sp.
CGCTTCGCTCGCCGCGTGCGGGGGAGGGGTTGTGACGGCTTTGGGCGCCGTCGCTTCGCTCGGCGCGCGGGTTTGGTCAAAAACGAAAGGTTGGTGACGCTTCCTCTCGGGAAACGGGGGTGCGCATCGCCCGCCGCCCTGGTAGCGGTGCCGATTATCCCAGCTACGGGGGAAGGCGCACCAGTATTTTCCAAGAAGCGTCGTCACCAACCTTTCGTTTTTGGCCACTATTGGTTTAGTCGAGTGGTTGCTGCCCCTTGATTTGGCCACGTACCTCAAAGTGTGGGATAATTACGCATGTTTGTTGCAAGCTTATCCCTATCAAGCAAGGAGCACGCTATGGGTAGCTATGTTCTTTCCTGCGAATCCACGGCAGATTATCCGCGGCCGTTCTTCAACGAGCGCGATATCCGTGTCGTGTACTTCCATTATGAACTCGACGGCGTCGTGCATGAGGACGATCTGTACCAGTCCGTCTCGCCGGATGAGTTCTTCGGCAAGCTCAAGGCAGGATCGACGTCCAAGACTTCCCAGGTGAGCGTGGGCGAATATGCCGAGTTCTGGGAGCCGGAGCTCGCCGCCGGCAACGATGTCCTGCACCTCACGCTTTCGAGCGGCATCTCGGGCTCGTATAACTCCGCGGTCATCGCGGCGCAGGGTCTTGCGGAGAAGTATCCTGAGCGCACGGTGTGCGTCGTGGATTCACTTGCCGCTTCTTCGGGTTATGGCCTGCTCATGGATTACCTCGCGGATCTGCGCGATGGCGGCGCTACGTTCGAGGAAGCTTGCGCCTGGGCTGAGGAGCACAAGCTCAACCTCAACCACTGGTTCTTCGTTTCCGACCTTGATTGCCTGAAGCGCGGCGGCCGCGTCTCTGCCACGAGCGCGCTCATTGCCACGGCGCTCAAAATCTGCCCGGTCATGAACGTTGACTATCAGGGCAAGCTCATCCCGCGCGAGAAGATTCGCACGAAGAAGAAGGCGATCACGGCGCTCGTCGACCGCATGATGGAGCATGTCGAGGGCGGTGCGGGCTACACCGGCAAATGCAGCATTTCGCAGTCGGCGTGCCGCGAGGACGCCGAGGAGGTCGCGCGTCTCATCGGCGAGCGCATCCCCGCGCTCAAGGACAAGGTCGTCATCAACAATATCGGCACCGTGATCGGTTCGCACACGGGCCCCGGTACCGTGGCGCTGTTCTTCATGGGCGATAAGCGCGTCGACTAACTACGCTTTCGCCGAGCAGCTCGGGGAGCACGGCTCGGTTCGCTTGTGCTTTTCTCGAAATGATGCGCGGGGGACCACGGTTTCCTCGCGCATCTGCTACGCTAACGTAACTACGCATCCGAGCGTCTCAGAAAGGTCGATGCCACATGGGCGCAGCCGATATCTTGCAGCCGTTTCTCATCATCCTTGGGGTGGTTGCTGCCGTTGCTGCCGTCTATTTCGTGGTCACTGCAATTAAGGGGCGTGCGTCTCGCGATGGCGGTGGCAAGCATCGCGCGCAATGAGCATGCGAGAGTCTGAATGTGGGACTGACGCTCACTTCTTGATAAGCGCGAGATAGAAGCCTTCGAAAAGCTTCGAAGGGCATACGGTGAGCGTCTCTTTGAACGCGGTAGGAAGCGCGGGGATGGCGCCTTTCTGGACGGCGTCGACGATGGCCTGCGCGCGCGGAGAAAGTGGCGCGGACTCGTCTTCTTGGGTGCTCGCGCCGCCGAAGAGCGGAACGAGCTTGCAGTCGCGATGCCGCTTGAGTGCGTTTGCGACCTGCTCGTCGTTTTCCTGCGGCAAGATGGAACACGTTGAATAGAGGAGCGTACCGCCCGGCTTGAGCACCGTGAGCGCGCGGTCGAGCAGAGCGCGTTGCGAGCGCGTCACCTTGGCGAGAAGTGCCTCGGTCATGCGCTTTGCCGCCCGTTCATCGCCAGTGCGGAAGGTGCCGGTTCCCGTACAGGGGGCATCGAGCAAGATCTGGTCGAAGGAGAAGAACTCGTCGAGCTTCCGTGCATCGCAGCGCATGACGTTCACGTTTTTGCAGCCGAGTTTGGCAAGGTTGTATGCGAGCTTTTCCGCGCGCGGCGCATGTAGCTCGCAGGCGGTTATGTGCGCGCGCCCGTTGGCGAGCGCGTAGAGCTGCGAGGTCTTGCCGCCGGGTGCGGCGCACATGTCGAGCACGTCGGCGCCGGTGCGCGGCTCCAGCACGAGCGGCGGCAGCATGGATGAAAGGCTCTGCAGATAGATCTTGCCTTCCCGATAGATGGGGAGCTCCCATACATCGCGCTCGCACACCCCATCGTCCAGCACGAAGGCGTCATCGTACCAGGTAGCGCGCGTAAAGCCGATGCCCGCGGCACGAAGCGCCTCGGTGACCGAATCCGCGCTTGCCTTTGCCGTATTCGCCCGGAGCGTAACCGGTCGCATTGCGGCCGCCTCGAAGCCGGCTCGGATGCGTTCGGCGCCATCATCGTCCTCATATGCGGAAATCGCCCGATCAATCAGCTCGGGGTATTCGAAAGCCTCGCTCATATCCATCCTCGAAATGATCCAATCCAGTCTGGCCGGATTGTATCATGTTAGAAGACGACGCCCAGGGCGACGAGCGCGACGCATACGGCCAGCGCGGCGAAATCAAGCGCGCGCAGGGGGTAGCGCTTGTAGGCCGAGGAACGCGTGCGCAGGTAGAACCCGCGCTGTTCGGCGGCGAGCGCCGTAGCATCCGTCTTGCCCACGCTCGAGATGAGGAGCGGCACGCAGAGCGGCAACATGAGCCGGAGCTTCTTCACGGGGTTCGGTGTGTCGTACTCCACGCCGCGCGCCGTCTGGGCCTCCATGATCGCGTTCATCTCCTGGCTGAAGATCGGCACGAAGCGAAGAGCCGTGGTAAACGTGAACGCGTACTGGTAGGGAAGGTGCAGCACCTCGACGCAGGCGTTCGCGAGGTCGGTGAGCTTGGTGACCATAAGCACGAGCACGAGCGGCAGCGCCACGCCTAGAAGACGTAGGCACATCTTCGACGCGCTTACGATGCCTTCGTCCGTCATGTAGCCGAACACCACGTCGCCCGTGCGCATGAATGCCGTCTGCAGAAGAAACATCACCACGGCGAGCGGGACAAGCAGCTTCAGCAGACTCGCGAGCCGGCGTGCGGCGCGTACGTAGGCAGCGAGCGCGAACGTGAGCACAAGCAAGCCGATGAGCGCGGCGTAGGTGTTCGCGAGAAGCGTCGAGGCGATGATGGCGGCGGCGAGCGCGAGCTTGACCACAGGGTTCAGGCGATGGAGGAGCGTTGTCCCCGGGATGTAATCGATGACGTTAACCACGGGCGATCAGCTCCTTCGTGCGGGCGACGACGTCCGCCACCTCGAACGCTCCTTCAAATGTGGGCGACACACTCGTCGCGAGCGCATGCGACAACTCGATAACCTGCGGCGGCTCCATGCTGGCGGCTTGCATGAGCTCGGTGTCAGCGAAGAGCGTATGCGTCTCGCCGCGCCCGAGCACGCGTCCGCCCGCCATGACCACGAGTCGCTCGGCGAAATCGCTCACGACTTCCATGTCGTGGCACACCATGATCACGGCGCTGCCGGCTTCGGCCATGTCGCTCACAGTTTCCATCACGGTCATGCATTCGCGGTAATCGAGGCCACTCGTGGGCTCGTCGAGGATGATGACGTCGGGCTCGAGCACGACGACGCTTGCCAGCGCGACCATCTGTCGCTGCCCACGCGAAAGCGAGAACGGTGCCTCGTGGGCGGGCAGGCCGAAGCGCTCGATTACGGGCTGCGCTCGGCGTCGCGCCTCGGAGACGTCTATGCCCGCGAGCTCGAGGCCGAAGGCGACCTCGTCGAGGACGGTGTCGCGGCAGATCTGCCGGTCGGGATCTTGGAAGAGCGTGGCCGCATGCCGCGCGATCTGGCTCGTGCGCACGGTGGAGGTGTCGAGCCCTGCGACGGTCACGGTGCCTGTGCTGGGCTTTAAGAGCCCCGTGATGAGCTTGGTGACGGTGGTCTTGCCGGCGCCGTTTTGCCCCACGACTCCCACGAGCTCGCCGGGGTAGACGGTGATATCCACATCCTGTACGGCGGCTTCTCCCGTAGGATAGGCGAAAGAAACGTTGCGGAGCTGTACCACGGGCTCGGCGCCTTCGGCTTTGGGACGGGCCGGTCGGTGCGGCGGGCGCGCGGGGGTGGGAGCCGAAGGGACAGAACCCACCGCGCTCGCGCCCGCGACGGGGTTTGCGCGCCCGGCGCCGGCGCTTTCGACCACGCCGGCGATGAGCTCCTGCGCCTGCGCCACGTTCAGGCAAGGCGCGCCGGGTTCGATGACGCCCTCGCGCGCCAGACTATTCGAGATGCGTGTGACGCGCGGGCTGTCCACGCCGATCGCGCGGAGTTCCGCCGCGTGCGAGAACACTTCAGCCGGGGTTCCCTCGAGCACGATGCGACCCTTGTTCATCACCGCGATGCGGCGGCAGTATTCAGAAAGCAGCGCGACCTTCTGCTCGACGATCACCACGGTCACGCCGAGGCGCTCGTTCACGTCGCGCAGGATGTCGAAGACCATGGTCGAGCTCGCCGGGTCGAGTGCGGCGGTGGGCTCGTCGAGCACGAGGACGGCCGGTTCGAGTGCGAGGATGGCTGCGATGGCGACCTTCTGCTTCTGACCGCCGGAGAGCGTGGCGATCTCGCGGTCGCGAAGATCCGCGATGCCCACGAGCTCGAGCGTGCGCTCGATGCGCGTTGGGATCTCGCTGTGGTTCACGCCGAAATTCTCCAGGCCGAAGAGCAGCTCGTCTTCCACCACGGAGGCGACCATCTGCGCATCGATGTCTTGCAGCACGCTACCGACCGAGCGCGCGACGTCCGTGAGCGTGATGGTGCAGGTATCCTGCCCCGCTACGTGGGCCGCGCCATAGAACGCGCCTCCAAAGTGGTGAGGAATCGCGCCGGAGAGCACGGAGGTGAGCGTCGACTTGCCGGCGCCCGAGGGGCCGATGATGCCCAGGAAGTCGCCGGTGGCGATATTCAGGCTCACATGGTCGAGCGCGCGCGGCGCGGAGTCGCTGCCATAGGAAAACGAGACGTCGTCGACAGAGATGATCGGGGTGGATGATTCCATGGTATCTGTTCCTGTCTGGTGGGTTATCAGCACCGGGTGCTAGCGTACCACGTCGGCTTCGGAAACGATACCGCCCCGAACGCGAGCCCGGGGCGGCGTGAGCGAGAATCTGGGTTCAGGACAGACATTCTCACTCGGGACAATGTGTTAGTCGGCGAGCTTGAGCGCCTTGCGAATGGGCAGGTAGAGCGCGCCCACGAGGATTCCGTTGAAGACCGCGGTCGCGAACACCACGGGCAGCATAGCGGCAGCGAGCTGGGCGGCGCCGCCCACCATGGCGATCTTGATGAGCATGAAGATGATGCCGGAGACGGCGGTGGTGACGAACGTGCCCGCCACGGGGATGACCTTCTTCGCGGGCGTGTTCATGCCCACATTCACGATGACGGCCATGAGCATGGCAGCGATGCCCTCGGCGGCAAAGTCGATGAACGGCGAGGTCGTGGTGATCTGAATCACCGCGGCGGAGATGAGGCCGATGATGAGCGCCTGTCCGATGTTCGGGCGGATGGCGAGGATCGTAAGACAGAAGGCGGAGATGATGAACTCCGGTGCGATGGCGCCGCCTGTGGCGGTGGAGATGGCGCGGCCGACCGTGAAGTTCAGGATGAAGCCAGCGGCGAGCAGGATCGCAAGCAGCACGAGGCCGCGGATGTCGAGGGTGCCGCGATCGACGGTGGCGACGGTGCGGGGCTGGGTGGTGGTGTTCTGGCTCACAGTGATCAACCTTTCTTGGAAAACTGCCGTGGTTTGGCGAAGGAATGAGATGTAGGTGCGGGAAAAGACGGGGGCGCGTGATGCGTGTCGGTCGCGGCTTCGGTACCAGAGGGCTCGGGTGGGGGTCCGCATAGAAAAAGGCCCCCGGTCTCCCGGAGGCCTTATGCGTACAACCTGGGTTCAGGCGCAAGGGCTACCGTCGACCGACCGTATTCGCATCACGCCACCACCAGTTCATGGAGTTGTCGAAGACGTGCATCATGATGGCGGCTCCTTTCGATGAGTCGGGCGGCGCGCCGTGCGCTCGCGTTGAGGGCACTATAGCATAGCGAAGCGTCGGTACGCGACGGCGGGGCAAAGATTGCCGGAATGTTTCGAGCCGAGGGGCGGCGGGTGACCCAATTGGGGACAGGTGCATTTTGGGAC
>CAJLVH010000118.1 GCA_905210055.1 uncultured Enorma sp.
GAGCCGTACGTGGAAGGTTCGACCTATCCACTCGCTGCACAGGCCGAGGGCGTCTCGGTTGGATTCCCCTATACCGTGCCCGAAGGCTCGGTGTGGGTGATGGGCGATAATCGCGAGAACTCCGCGGATTCACGCTACTTCGGTGCGGTTTCCGAAGACGACCTTGTCGCTGTCGTCGTGTTACGGTACTGGCCGCTCGACCGGTTCGGCCTCGTGTAGCGAGCGCGCGGCATAGGCCGAACGACGCGCACGATGCCCAGCCGAGAGCTGTGGCACCCTGCGCGGTTGGGTTTTTTCCCGCGCGATTACTTTTCTAACCGCTTTGCACGGCAGCCGTCGTACCATGGGATGGCTTTGCAAATAACCAAGGGGGTACTTGAGGCATGGATGCCACTTCTCAGACATTCCAAGACATCATTCTCACGCTCCAGCGCTACTGGGGGGAGCAGGGCTGCGTCATCATGCAGCCTTACGACTCCGAGGTCGGCGCGGGCACGTTCCACACGGCTACGACGCTGCGCTCGCTCGGCCCTGCGTCCTGGCGCACGTGCTACGCGCAGCCCTGCCGCCGTCCCGCCGACGGGCGCTATGGCGAGAACCCCAACCGCCTGCAGCACTACTACCAGTTCCAGGTATTGCTGAAGCCCTCGCCCGAAAACAGCCAGGAGCTCTACCTCGACTCGCTCAAAGCGATTGGCATCGACCCGGCAGAGCACGACGTCCGCTTCGTCGAAGACGACTGGGAGAGCCCCACGCTCGGCGCCTGGGGTCTTGGCTGGGAGGTGTGGCTGAACGGCATGGAGATCACGCAGTTCACTTACTTCCAGCAGGTGGGCGGCATCGAGGTCGATCCCGTTCCCGTCGAGATCACCTATGGTCTCGAGCGCCTCGCCATGTATGTTCAGGGTGTGGACTCGGTGTATGACCTCGTGTGGAGCTACCTGCCCGACGGTACGCCCATGACCTACGGCGACGTGTTTCTCGAGAACGAGCGCGAGTTCAGCGCTTACAATTTCGAGGTCGCGAACGTCGAGATGATGCGGGGTAAGTTCAACGATTACGAGGCCGAATGCCATGCCTGTCTCGAGGCCGGCCTGCCGCTGCCCGCCTACGACTGCGTTATGAAGTGCAGCCATGCGTTCAACCTGCTCGATTCTCGCGGCGCGCTTTCGGCCGTGGAGCGCGCGAATTACATCCTGCGCGTCCGCACGGTCGCGAAGGCGTGCTGCGAGGCGTACCTCGCTAAGCTCGCTGCCGAGACCCAAGACGCTGCGAATACGGAAGGGGAGGTGGCCTAAGAATGGCCGAGACCCAAAGCTTTTTGTTTGAAATCGGCTGCGAGGAGATGCCTGCGGCACCGCTCATGAACGCGGTGCGCCAGCTTCCCGGCCTGCTTACACGCGGACTCGATGCCGCCGGCCTTGCCTATGGCGATGTCCGTGTCGTGTCCTCGCCGCGCCGCCTGGCGCTGCTTGCGACGGTCGCGACCGAAACCGAAGCGGTGCACGAGGTCAAGCGCGGTCCCGCGGCGAACATTGCTTTCGACGCCGAGGGCGTTCCCACGAAGGCTGCCGAGGGCTTCGCGCGCAAGTGTGGCGTTTCCGCCAACGAGCTCGTGCGTCGCGTGGATACCGATGGTCGCGAGTACGTCTTCGCCGAGAAGGACATCCCCGCGGCTCCCGCGTTGCCGCTCCTCTCGAAGCTCTGCTACGACATCATCGCGAACCTCGAGTGGCCGAACTACCGCAGCCAGCGCTGGGGTTCCACGCACGAGACGTTCGTCCGTCCCATCCGCTGGATCTGCGCCCTCTTGGGCGAGGAGGTCGTGCCCGTGAGCTATGCGGACGTGGTCTCCGGCAACACGACGCGCGGCCATCGCGTGCTCGCCCCCGGTGAGCATGTGGTCGCGAAGCCCGAAGCCTATGAGCAGGTGCTCGAGGCCGGCGGCGTGCTTTCCGAGGAGCGTCGCCGCGCGGTTATCGCCGAGGGCATCGCACGCATCGAGGCTGAGCGCGGCGGTGCGCACGTCGACACGCCGAGGAAGGTGCTCGACGAGGTCGTGAACCTCTGCGAGTGGCCGACGGTGCTCGTGGGCACGTTCGATGAGGAGTTCCTCAACGTCCCGCATGAGATCATCTGTGAGTCCATGCTCTCGAACCAGCGCTATTTCCCCATCTACGACGCGACGGGCGCGCTCACGCGCGAGTTCGTCGTGGTGTCGAACGGACGCCCCGAATGCGCCGAGCGCATCATCGACGGCAACGAGCGCGTCGTGCGTGCCCGTCTCTACGATGCGAAGTTCTTCTACGACGAGGACTTGAAGATTCCGCTCGAAGAGCTCCGTTCCCATCTTGCCGACGTCGCGTTCCAGGAAAAGCTCGGGAGCGTGCTCCAGAAGAGCGAGCGCATCGAGGACCTTTCCCTCGCGATCGCGCACGAGGCGCGCGTGGGGGCGCATGCCGCGAGCGATGCGCAGCGTGCCGCCCACTTCGCGAAGGCTGACCTCGTGAGCTCGGCCGTCATCGAATTCACAAGCCAACAGGGCGTCATGGGCGGCTATTACGCGAAGGCTGCCGGGGAGTCCGACGAGGTTGCCGCCGCGATTCGCGATCATTACCGTCCGCGCTTCGCCGGCGACGAGCTGCCCGAGGGCATCGCCGGATGCATCGTCGCAGTGGCGGACAAGCTCGATACCATCGCCGGCATGTTCGCGATCGGTGAGCCGCCCACCGGCTCAAAGGATCCCTTCGCGCTGCGCCGGAGCGCCATCGGTGTGCTGAACATCTTGCGCGCCCGCCTGGGGTGCGGCTACGAGGAGCTCGTCCAGCCCGCGCTCGAAGCATACGCCGAACAGGGCATCGAGTTCGATATCGACGCGACCAAGGCTGCCGTATGCGCCTTCATCAAGGGTCGCATGGAGCAGATGGCACGCGACGAGGGGCTCGCGCCAGATACCGTTGCTGCCGTTTCCGCTGGCAGCGTCTCCGCTCCTGTGGACTACTTCGCCCTTGCGCACGCGCTCGAGGATGCGCGCCAGGGCGATGCGGAGACGTTCGACAACCTTGCCACCGCCTATGCGCGCGCGAGCCATCTTGCGGATGCTTCGCTCGGGGTCGAGGTTGACGAGGCGCTTATGGGAGCGTCTGAGCGCGCGTTGCTTTCGGCCTCCGACGCTGCTCGTGACGCCGTCGCCCGTGCGCTCGAGAAGAAGGACTTCCCGGCGCTCATCGCCGCGCTCGCTGCGCTGCGTGCGCCTATCGACCGCTTCTTCGACGACGTGATGGTCATGGATGAGGACGTGGTGCTCCGTGAGAATCGCCTGCGCCTGCTCAACCGCTTCGAGGCCGTCTTTGCCGGCGTCGCGAACATCGGCGAGCTTGCGCGCAAGAAATAGCTCGCAATAGGCATCTTGGCGTTTTGGATGGGCTCCGACGTACTACCTGTGGTACGTTGGAGCCCGTCTTAGATTACGTATCTCGGGGAGGTGGGGCGTATGGGACACCATCCGTGCGTTCACGTTATATCCGACTCGCTTGGCGACACTGCCTGCGACGTGGTGCTCGCCGCTGCCGGTCAGTTCCCGGAAGGCTCCATCGCCATCGCTCGCTTGCCCAAGGTCGAGCGCATCGAGCAGGTTGAGGCATATCTCGAGCCGAAAGTCGCGGCGGCGGCTCCGATCGCTGTCTTCCATACCATCGTCGACGAGGCGCTGCGCGGACAGGTGGTCGACCTCCTCGCGCGGCTGCGCGTCCCTTCTGTGGACCTCATGGGGCCTGCGATGGGCGTGCTTTCCGTGCTCACCGGGCTCGTGCCCGCGGGAATCCCAGGCGTCATCCATGAGACGGACGACAGCTACTTCCATCGCATCGAATGCATGGAGTACTTCGTCGAGCACGATGACGGGAGGAACGCGGACGACCTTTCAGGTGCGGATATCGTGCTGCTCGGCATCTCTCGCACTTCGAAGACGCCGCTGTCCATGTACCTCGCCTTCCACGGCTATCATGTTGCGAACATTCCGCTCGCGCTCGGCATGGAACCACCCGCGAGCATCTTCACGGTGGATCCTGCGCGCATCTACGGCCTGCTTTCGACGACGAGCGTCATCCACGATATCCGTGAGCGGAGGTTGAACGACGAGCTTGCCCTCGCCGTCGCTGCGGCATACGCCGACCCCACGCATATCGACGCCGAGCTCGACGCCGCGCGTTCGCTTTATCGGCGCCTGGGTTGCTTCGTGGTGCGTACGGACGGCAAAGCCGTCGAGGAATCCGCGGCCGAGATCATCGCGCACCTCGAGCGCATCCTCGCCGCCCGCGCCTCCCGTTAGCGCGTCACCCTGGGGAGCGTCACTTTGGGCGTCACTTTGGGGACGGGTACGTTTGTGTCGTTTTCAACACTCTGGGGACGGGTACGTTTGTGACGAAAACGACACAAACGTACCCGTCCCCAAAGTGACGCCTCGGCCCCGTCCCCAAAGTGTTGCCCCTGGGGTGACATACAAATCGATGCGAAATATGGCTGAAAACGGTTCTCCATACCGAGCTCATAAGCTGGGAGAACATGAACTGGTATCTTCATAGAGTATCCACTTAGCGAACCGTTCGCCGCCGAAATGGTACCGATAACGATGCTCCACGTCGTCTGCAGGCGGCGGTATGCACCCTTTCGTATAGTTCACGTAAGCCCATCGACCGATGGGCTTTGTCGTACCACGATTCATGGGCATAGCCCATCGGAAGGGGGAGTATCGTGAGCGATACGAAGCGCGTGTACCGGTTTGGCAGCGACGCGGGCGGGGCGGACATCACCGAAGGTGCCTCGAGCATGAACTATACGCTCGGTGGCAAGGGTGCGAACCTCGCAGAGATGTGCCGCATCGGCTTGCCGGTGCCCGGAGGCTACACCATCACCTGCCAGACCTGCATGGAGTATTCGAGTGCGGGAAACGTCTGGCCCGAGGGCGCGTTGGCTGAGATTGAGGAGGCGACGCGCGACCTTGAGGCGCGCATGGGCAAGCGCCTGGGCGACCCACAGGATCCGCTCCTTGTCTCGGTGCGTTCCGGCGCGCCGTTCTCCATGCCGGGCATGATGGACACGGTTTTGAACCTCGGCCTCACGGACGCATCCGCCGAAGGGCTCATCGCTCAGACCGGCGACCCGCATTTCGTATGGGATTCCTATCGCCGCTTCATCCAAATGTTCTCGGATGTCGTCATGGGCGTCGACGGCGATCTCTTCGAGAACGCACTCACCGAGAAGCGCCTCGTCGCAGGTGTGAAGACCGATGCCGAGCTTTCGGCGGATGAGCTGCACGAGCTCGTCGGCGAGTTTAAGCGCATCTTCTGCGAACACGTTTCCGGCGAAGAACATCCCGAGCTCATCCAAAACGGTGCAGTCGCTTTTCCGCAGGATCCATCTATCCAGCTCAAGCTCGCCATCGAGGCCGTTTTCGGCAGCTGGATGAACGAGCGCGCCTGCATTTACCGCAAGGCGAACGGCATCCCCGACGACCTTGGTACCGCGGTGAACGTGCAGGCTATGGCCTACGGCAACAAGGGCGAGACCTCGGCGACGGGTGTCGCCTTCACGCGCAACCCGGCCAATGGCGCACGTGAACGCTACGGTGACTTCTTGGTGAACGCCCAGGGCGAGGACGTCGTTGCGGGTATCCGCAACACGGTGCCTATCCAGAAGCTCGCTGAATACCCGGCGCTCAAGCAAGCCGCCGACGACCTCGAGCGCATCTTCCAGATCCTCGAGAACCACTTCCACGATATGTGCGACATCGAGTTCACCATCGAGCAGGGCAAGCTCTGGATGCTCCAGACGCGCGTGGGCAAGCGCACGGCTACGGCGGCGCTTCGCATCGCGATCGAGATGGTCGAAGAAGGGCTCATCGACAAAGAGACGGCGGTGCGCCGCATCGATCCCGCCCAGCTCGATCAGTTGCTCCACCCGCAGTTCGATACCTCAGCGAAGGTCGAAGTCCTTGCGCGCGGCCTGAACGCAAGCCCCGGTGCGGCCGTGGGCGAGGTCGTGTTCAGCTCCGACGACGCGGTCGCTGCGGCGGCAGAGGGCCGTCCTTGC
>CAJLVH010000119.1 GCA_905210055.1 uncultured Enorma sp.
CGAGCTCACCCGCCGACACCGTCGCCGGAGATGCAGCCGCGTTCACCGCCACGAGCACGCGCACATCGTCGCACGCGCGCTCGAAGAGCAGCTGCTCGCTCGCAATCTGTACGTTGCGGTATGCTCCGTAACAGAGTGCGCGCGCAGCAGGCGCGAGCGAGCCGTCCGCCTCGCGCGCCGTGCGCGTCGTGGCGAGCCTGCTGATCCATGCGGTGAGAGCGTTCGGCCGCGGCTCCTCGAATGCCGGACGCAGTGGCCAATCATCTCCCCCGCCCTTCTGGCCAGGCTCGCCCCATTCGCTGCCGTAATAGAGGCAGGGAATCCCCGGCATCCCGAAGAGCAGGCCATAGGCGGGACGTACGCACGCCGGATCGGAAAGGATGCTCGCAATGCGTGTCACGTCATGGTTGTCGACGAATGAGAGCAGATGCAATCCCTGGTAGATGCACCACGGGTCGCTGCCAAACTGCCGATGCAGCGAATGGGCGATCTCGAACATGTTGCGAGAATTGAAGCTCGAATAAAGCCCCTTGTAACACTCGTAATTCGTGCATGAATGAAGCATGTCGCCATTCACGAGCTGGCTATAGTCGCCGTGGAGCATCTCGCCGATGAGCGGAAACGTCGCATCTGACCCAGGTGCGCCAAAAACGGGCTGACCCGAAAACTCGTTCGCGAGCGCCCGCAAACGACGCAGGAACTCGTGATCGAGCAGGTAGGCGACGTCCAAGCGCAGACCGTCGATACCGAATTCGCTCCGCCAGAATCGCACGGTGTCGAGCAGGTAGTCCGCCACCTCGGGGTTGCGCAGATTCAACTTCACAAGGTCGTACGCACCCTCCCAGCCCTCGTACCAAAAGCCGTCGCCATATGCGGAATCGCCGTCGAAGTTCGTGATAAACCAATCGCGGTACCGGGAGTCCCAGCCGTGCTCCCGCAGGTCGCGAAAGGCCCAGAACTCACGTCCCACATGATTGAACACGGCATCGAGCACCACGCGGATGCCGTGTTCGTGAAGTACGCTCACCACATAGGCAAGATCCTCGTTGCCGCCCAGGCGGCAGTCGACGCAGCGCAGGTCGCGCGTGTCGTACCCGTGGACGCTCGATTCGAACACGGGGTTGAGCAGCACCGCGTCCACGCCGAGCCCCTGAAGGTAACCCGCCCACGCGGCGACGCGGCGCAGACGCGGAACCCGCACGCCGTCGTTTTCGTGCGGCGCACCGCAAAGCCCCAACGGATAGATCTGGTAGAACGTGCTCTCACCTGCCCACATGACATGCCTTTCCAACATGAAAAACCCAGCTTAGTCGGATGCCTTCATTCTGAAAACGCCGGGCTGCGACATACGGCGCAACCCGGCGTTATCGTCTATCGCTGCTGGAACGAGCTACTCCTCGACCGCCTCGAACTGATCGGGACCGACGCCGCACACGGGGCAGACGAAGTCCTCGGGCAGCTCGGGGGTATCGACCTCGACCTCATACCCGCACACGACGCATACGAATTTGTAGGTCTTCTTCTCGTCGCTCATCTGGCACATCCTTTCCATGTAAACCGGCAACCGCTGCCGGTGTCTTCTGAATGGTACCCACGGGCACGGCTCTCATACAAATGATTCCGCACGCGTATCACATCATCACCAGCCGGCAATGGCCGGAGCGCTACCCCTGATAGCTCGATGCCTTGGGCGGCGTCTTGCCCTTGAGTACGGCATGGTAGTAGCTGTAGGTGAGCGGTTCCTCGTCTGAGAGCACCTGGGCATCGACGACCTCGCCGATGAACAGAAGATGCGTGCCCACATCGACCGTATCCACCAAACGGCACGCTAGAAGCGCGCAGACGTGCTCGGGCGAATAAGGACTTCCCACCGCAGAGGTCTCGCAACCGTACTTTTCGAACTTATCGTAGGTATCGCTCGAGCGGAATCCGAAATTGCCGATGTAGGGCATATCCGCCGTCTTGTCGATCGCCGTCACGGTGAACGCACCGGCGGCCTCGATGACGTCTGCCGTGACGTTCTCCTTGTTCACCGCCACCGAGACGCGCGGTGGCTGGGACGTCACCTGCACCGCCGTGTTGACCACGCAGCCCGCGCGCCGACCGTCCGCCTCGGCGGATACGACGTACAGCCCGTAGCTCATTTTGAAGAATGCCGAAAGATCCATGGGGAGCTCCTTCCTGGGATGCGGGGCATCCGGACTTGGAACCATTGTACCCAGTGCAGAGCCCGCACTCGCTGGAAGCCGTGAACGGTCTTTCGTTCCCTTGCGCGATGCGCCGGAGGCGCCCGGCCCTAGCGGTTGCGCTCCTTGAGCGTGCGCTCGATCTCGCGCTGCATATCGCGCTTCGCCATATCGTCTCGCTTGTCGTAGAGCTTCTTGCCACGCCCGAGACCCAGCAGAAGCTTCACGCGGCCGTCGGTGTTGAAATAGAGCTCGAGCGGCACGAGGGCGTATCCGCGCGTACGCAGCTTCACATCGAGATGGTTGATCTCCTTGCGATGGAGCAGGAGGCGCCGGCGGCGATCGGGGTCGCGGTTGAAGATCGAGCCGTTGCTATAGGGATGGATGTGCACGCCGATGAGCCAGCATTCTCCCCCACGGATGACCGCGTACGTATCGGTGATCTGGCAGGCGCGCTCGCGTAGGCTCCGCACCTCGGTGCCGGAGAGCTCGACGCCGCATTCGTACGTCTCCTCGATGAAGTACGCATGGTGCGCCGAGCGGTTCTTCGCGATGGTCTTGCGCTCCTTGCGGCTAGGCATCGGTGCCCCCTTCCACCTCGGCGCGCTCGGCCTCAAGCTCGGCGTCGGACTCGTGAATGAGCTGGATGAGCGCAGCGCATGCATCCTCGCCCACGAGGTCGCGGGCGCGCAGCGTATAGCGGGTCGCCTCATCGCGCTCGCCCGCCTTCGAGGCGTCCGTGGCGCACATGAGCAGGCAGATGGCGATCTCGGCGTTCGGGTCGGTCGGGAAGCCCTGCGATGCGAGCTCTTGTGCGGCCTCGTCGTCGGAAGCGCTCGCTGCATCCGGTGCCTCCTGCATAAGGCGTGCGAGCACCTGACGCGTCGCGCGCTCACCGAGGGCGAAGGCCGCGGCGCGACGCGCGAACCCCGAGGCGAGCAGCGGCTCGTCCTTATTCAGGAAGAACTGGCCGAGCGCCGCGCACGCGCGGCCGAAGAGCTTGGCGTCCGCCGCACGCTCGAGCACGGAATAGGCAAGCGCGCCCCACTCATTCTCGTTGCCGAGCACACGGTAGAGCTCCGCCAGATCCAGGCGGTAGGCGCAGTTCATGGGATTCCAGCGCACGGCCTGCTTGAGCGCGTCGCGGGCAAGACCGAACTCCCGCTGGTTGATATAGACGTAGGCAAGGTCGGCATACATGCGGTCGAAGGGAGCTCCCACCTGCACGAGCGTACGCGGATCCTTTTCCACGCGCCGGTACGCGAGCCGCTCGAAGCTATCGGCGAAACAGAAGTACTGCACCTCGTCGCTTACGGGGCACGCTTCCTTCACGTAATCTTCGACAGCATCGCGCATCTCGAGCAACTCTGGTAGAGCGGCGTCGAAATCGCCCTGGCTCAGATAGTTCTCGACATGCTGGATTGCCTGTGCTGAGATCGGCAGATCCATGGCTTCCTCCTTATGCGGCGCAGGCACGCTCGAGCCGCGCCGGACGCGCCGATGCTCGAGGTCGGGCCGTGCGTAATAATCGTCGGGCTACCAGTGTAACGCAGCGCGGGTTTCCACGAGCGCGAGATCGAGATGCCCGCGCAGCTCGTCGGTCGCTCGGATCTCGACGATCACCCGATCACCCGGCCGTATGCGGCGGCCTGTCGCCGAACCCGTGAGCGTGAGCGTGCGCTCATCGAGATCGAACCATTCATCTCCCAGATCGCGCATATGGATGAGACCCTCGGCCTGCGTCTCGTCTATGCGGACGAACGCCCCGAGCGCATCGACCCAGCTCACCGTACCCGCGAAGCGCTCACCCAGGCGGTTCGCGTAGAAGCGTGCGACCTCCACCTTCTGGGACGCGCGCGCCGCGGCATCGGCGACGCGCTCGCGCTCGCTACAGGCGCGGCAGAGCTGAGGCGCCATCGATGAGAAGCTGCTTGCTCCCGTCCCCGTGAGCGCGCACGCGCGGGTGTGCGCCTCCTTCGCACCCAAGCGCTCACGGGCGAGCGCGAACTTGAGCACCCGGTGCACTATAAGATCTGGGTAACGACGGATAGGGCTCGTGAAGTGGCAGTAGGCTTGCGCACCGAGGGCGTAGTGCCCCATGTTCTGTGACCGGTACACCGCTCGCTGCATGGCACGGAGCAAGAGCGCATTCACGAGCTCAGATGCCGGCGTGCCCTCGGCATCCGCAAGCGCCGCGCGCATCGCCGCCTGCTCGCCCGCCGCGATGGCGAGCGCCTGCACTCGATCGATAATGCCGAGCTCCACGAGTATGGTGGCCGCCGCGTGCAGATGATCGGGCGAAGGCTGCTCGTGCACGCGGTACGCCGCCACAAGGTCGCGGCGAGCGAGCCATGCGGCTACACACTCGTTCGCGAGCAGCATCGCCTCCTCCACGAGGCCCGTAGCGGCCGTGCGCTTGCGCACCGTGAGCGCAGAGGGTTCGCCGTCTTCATCGAGCAGAGCGTGGACTTCGACGGTATCGAAATCTACGGCGCCGCGGCGCTCGCGCACGCGGGCGCGCAGGCGCGCGAGCTCGTCTGCGCAATGCAGGAGCTCGACTAGATCCACGCCTTCTTCAGCCGCCCGCGCCACCCATTCTGCGGCGGTGCCGGAAACCCCGTCGAGCAGTGCCTGTGCCTCGTCATAGGAAAGCCTCACGCGCGAGCGCATGACGCTCGGATAGATCGATGCCTCTTTGAGGGCGCCATTCGCATCGAGCACCATGTCGACCGTCATGGCCAGACGGTCTTCACCCGGCCTGAGCGAGCACAAGTCGTTCGAAAGCCGCTCGGGTAGCATGGGAAGCACGCGATCCGCAAGATACACGGAGGTGGCGCGCCGCCTCGCTTCGAGGTCGATCAGGTCATCCCACATCACGTAGTGGGACACGTCGGCGATATGCACCGAGAGGGTGAAGCCGCCATGCGCGGTCTTTGCGACGCAGATCGCATCGTCGAAGTCGCGCGCATCGACCGGGTCGATGGTAAGCGCGAAGCGACCGCGCACATCGCGACGCAAGGGGTCTTGGAGCGCCCCCTCAACATCGAGCGCGAGCGCCTCGGCCGCACGTACCGCGGGCTCGGGATAGCCATCCTCAAGGTCGTAGCGCGCCATGATGGAACGAATGCCCAAATCAGAAGCATCGGCGCCACCCAGACGCCGCTCGATGGTTACGGTGCCCGATTCGAGGCGCGTCGGGTAGGAGACGATGCGCGCCGAGACCACATCTCCCTCCTTGACGCCGCACCGCATCGGAGAGCCATCGCTCGGAAGCACGAAGAAGTCTGCGCGCACGCGCGTATCGAGCGGCCGCACGCACCCCAGAGGACCGGCGAGCGAGAACGTGCCGACGATCCCTGCATGAGCGCGTTCGAGCACGCTCTCGACTACCGCGCGCTTGCCGCCCTCGGCCCTGCGCACGCTCACCGCAACGATATCGCCATTCATGACCTCACGCAGCGCCCGCCCGGAAAGCCGAAAGGAGCCTTCAGCCGTCTCGACCGTCCCGCCGCCCTCCGTGAGTCGCACCGTCCCCGTAAGGTTCGGTCGCCTCACCGACCGCGTCGGCTTCCTGTTGCTACTCGTCCGTCGCTTGCGTCCCATGGAAAACCTCCCCTCTCCCCAGTCTTCGAGTCTCGAAGTTCCCTCGCCGGCATCATGTGACCCCCACAAGGAAAAAACCGCCCGCACGCAACGGCAACACACCCGCCCCGCCCGGGTATCCGCCCCCCGCCGCACGCGCGCTGCCACAGGCAGCCGCGCCCAACACCCTCACGAACCCAGCACCGCGTAGCCACGGG
>CAJLVH010000120.1 GCA_905210055.1 uncultured Enorma sp.
GAGGCCGACGCCTGAACCCCGGCCGTCTTGTCCGAGACGTCACCGCCCGTACTTGCGCCCCCGTTCACGCCCGCGCCCATGAGCTCCTCAAGCTCCTCCGCACGCAACTGCGAACGAGCGATCTCCTGGTACGCGGCGCACGTACGCATGAGCTCGCGATGCGTGCCCAGCCCCTGGATGCAGCCATCCTTGAGCACGATGATCTGGTCGGCGTTCACGATGGTGTTGATGCGCTGCGCGATGATGAGCACCGCCGCGTCCGCGACCTCCTTCGCAAGCGCCTGGCGAAGCGCGGCGTCGGTCTTGAAGTCGAGCGCGCTGAACGAATCGTCGAAGATGTAGAGGTCCGCCTTCTTCACCAAAGCGCGCGCGATGGAGAGGCGCTGGCGCTGGCCGCCGGAGAAGGTCGTGCCGCCCTGCGCGACGCGCGTGTCCAAGCCATCGGGCAGCTCGCGCACGAAGCTGGATTGCGCCACATCGAGCGCATGCCAAAGCTCCTCATCGGTGGCGTTCGCGTCGCCATACCGCAGGTTCTCGGCAATCGTCCCACTGAAGAGCCAGGCTTTTTGCGGCACGTACGAGATGCGGTCGCGCAGCGCCTGCTGGGTGATGCTGCGCACATCGACGCCGCACACCTCGACCGAGCCGTCGCTCACGTCGTGGAAGCGCAGCAGGAGTTTCGCGATGGTAGACTTGCCCGAGCCAGTGGGGCCAATGATCGCCGTCGTGGTACCGCGACGGCAGAAGAAGTTGATGTGGTGGAGCGTGTCCTCGCTCGCATCGGCGAACTTGAAGGACGCGTTGCCGAAGTGCGCCACGATGTCTCGGGGCTCGCCCGTCTCCGCGCTCCCGGCAGGCACATCGCCCTCGACGCCGTTTTTCGGCAGCGAATGCGCCGCGCCGTCCGCGATGCTCGGCACGCAATCGATCACCTGACGGCAGCGCTCGAGGCACACGAGGGCGCGCGGCAGGGTGAGCGCGCAGATCTGCGCCATCATGAGGAAGAACAGGATGAGCATGGCGTATTCGACGCACGCAGAGATCGATGCGATCTGCATGGCATGCGCGCCCACGCGGTTGCCGCCGAGCCAGATGACCGAGACCTCGGCGAGGTTCATGATGAAAAACGACGAGCAGTCGAACGTCGCGAAGAGCCAGTTCACCTTGATGGCGCTATCGGCGTATGCAGAAAACGCCTCGTCGAGGCTATCCTGCTCCACCTGCTCCTTGCCGAACGCGCGGATGACGCGCACGCCGGTGATGCTCTCACGTAGACGCACGTTCATGCGATCGATGAAGCGCTGGAGCTTCTGGAAGATGACGGCCGCCTTTTTGACCGTAACAACCGCGATGATGGCGACCACGATGATGAAGCCCGCGAGCATGATGCCCATCTGCCGGTCGATCGACCACGCGAGCGCGACGCCGATCACCGCGGCGAACGGCACGGGCAGCATCATCTGGATCGTCATGGTGATGGCCATCTGGATCACGTTCACATCACCCAAGGTACGCGTGATCATAGAGCCGGTGCCGAACTGCTCGAAGTCGCCGCCCGAGAACGAAAGCGACGCCTCGTAGACGGCGTTGCGAATGTCGCGTCCCACCTTGGTGGCGAGATCCGCGCAGAAGTAGTTCGACACGAACGCGCCCGCGCCCGAGAGGATCGCGGCCGTGAGCATGAAGAGCGCCTGCTCGATGATGTAGTCGAAATCGCGTGAGCCCACCCCGATGTTGATCATGTTCGCCAAGATCGTGGGCACGAGCAGCACGCCGAGCAGGTTCACGGCAAGCGCCGCGAGCACGGCGAACGTCTGCAGCTTATATGGTTTGAGAAAACGCATCAGGATTCTCATGCAATGCCTCATTCAGTCGCATGTTGGGATGGGTACGAAACGCCGCCTTCGCAGCAGCGCCCCACGTCGGAGCGGCCTGCGCGGCGGCAGAACCACCTCGTGGCTAGGTGTTCGGCGCGTTCGCGCTGCAGGCGGTGATCTGCGCCTCGAGCGCGTCGGCGTAGCGCCTCACCAGGCGGACGAGTACCCGCTGCTCCTCGGGGCCGAGCGTCTCGAACGCACGCTGCTCCGCCAGGATCGCCGGCTCGATATGCTCCTCTGAAAACGCATGGCCAGCATCCGTGAGCCGCGCAAGCTTGCTTTTTCGACTGCCTTCCATAAATGAAAGCTCAACATACCCACGCGCCTGCAGGCTCTTGAGCGCAGAGTTGATCGTTTGCTTGCTATACGACCACGACGCCGTGAGCCGCGTGAGCGGCAACTCCCCTCCGGCGAGCACGAGGTCGTACAGCATCCAGTACGCGCAGTCGGAAAGGCCGCAGCCACGCGCGTACGCGTGATAGAGCTTGTCGATCTCGTTGTACAGCAAGTCGAGCTCCATCGGCGCACCATGGAGCTCCTCGGCACCAGCCGCACCGTCTACCCCGCTGTTCGACACCACGTTCCACACCCCTCGTCGCACATTCGCCTTGCGCGCCCCTTTGTAAGAAGCGTCGCATCGACATATTAGTCCGATTTCGGATTATCGTCAACGGATTGGACTCTCGTTTTCCCAAATCGCGCCAAGCGAGGGCAGAAAACAAAAACGGCGGGTGTCGAATCCCGACACCCGCCGCAAGCATTGCGTTTACACAACCAGATTAGAGCGACCAGCCCTCTTGGATGGACTCATAGAACTTCGCGTCCGCAAAGAGGTCGTGAATGCTCTTGCCATCGTGCCACGGAAGCTCAACGAGCTCGGACATCGTGGGCACCAACTCGGAGCAATCCGTGAAGCGCCCCTTTTCGTTCAACTTGGAGCAATCCTGCACCCTCCAGTACCCATCGGTGTGGGTGATGTAGTACTGGCCATCATCCACATCCATGAATACGCGCGTCTTGGAGCGCAGGTACCCCAGGAACCCTTCGAAGTCTGTCTCGAACGCCTCCTCGGCTTTGAGTCCCATGATGTCCTCCCTTACGTCAGGCGTACCGAACGGTAAGCGCCGGGCCAATAATCCGTCTGGTTTTAGTAAACCCGGGATGTGCTTGCGCCATTCACTCAATTAGGTGGGCGGTACAGTGAGACGGGTGGGCGGGCAAAACACCAGGAAAATGCTTCCCAGGCTGCAGATTCTCCACAACCCCATAGATGTCCCAAAACGCTCCTGTCCCTTTTTGGGACATCCGGCTATTCCACGGTCACGCTCTTCGCGAGGTTGCGCGGCTGGTCGACGTCGCATCCGCGCATGAGCGCGACCTCACGCGCCAGTAGCTGCAGCGGAACCGTCGCCGTGATGGGCGTGAACGCGTCGCGCACCTCGGGAATGCAGATCACGTGGTCGGCGATCTGCTTGATGTCCTCGTCGCCCTCCGTTGCCACGACGATGATCTTCGCCCCGCGTGCCTCGCATTCCTTGAGGTTCGAAACCACCTTGTCGTAGACGGGGCTCTTCGTGGTCACCGCGATGACCGGGAACCCAGGGTCGATGAGCGCGATGGGGCCGTGCTTCATCTCGCCCGCGGCGCACGCCTCCGCATGCAGGTAGCTGATCTCCTTGAGCTTGAGGGCGCCCTCGTTGCTGATAGCAGCACCCATGCCGCGTCCGACGAACAGCGCCGAATGCGCATCCTTGCAAGCGAGCGCCGCCTCGTGGATGGCCTCTTGCTGCGTATCGAGAATCCACTGAATCTGCTCCGCCGTATCGCCGAGTTCGCGGAAGAGCAGCTTCACCTGGCGGGTATTCAGCTTGCCCTTGACCTGCGCGAGCAGAAGCGCGAGCAGCGTGAGCGAGACCACCTGGCCAATGAAGCTCTTGGTCGACGCGACGGCGATCTCCTTGTTCGCCTTCGTGTAGATGACGCCGTCGCTCTCGCGCGCAACGGGCGAGCCCACCACGTTCGTGATGCCGAACACCTTCGCGCCCTTGATGCGCGCATCGCGAATCGCCGCGAGGGTGTCGGCCGTCTCGCCGGACTGCGACACGGCGACCACGAGCGTCGTGGGGGTGATGATGGGGTTGCGGTAGCGGAATTCGCTCGCTGCCTCGACCTCGCAGGGGATGCGCGCCCAGGACTCGATGAGGTTCTTGGCGATGAGGCCGGCGTGGAAGCTCGTGCCGCATGCGATCACGTACACGCGGTCGATAAGGTCGAGCTCCTCATAGGTGAGGCCGAGTTCGTCGATGTCGAGCTCGCCGGCACCGGAAAGGCGGCCGACAAGCGTATCGCGTACCACGCGCGGCTGCTCGAAGATCTCCTTGAGCATGAAGTCGGGATAGCCGCCCTTCTCTGCCATGTCGATGTCCCAGTCGATATGCGTGACGGCGGGCTCGATGGCGTTGCCGTCGGCGTCGGTGTAGGAGATGCCCTCCGGCGTGAGACGGGCGAACTGACCGTCTTCGAGCACCACGACGTCGCGCGTCGCATCGATCACCGCGATGACGTCGGAGGCCACGTAGCTGCCGGTCTCACCCTTGCCGATGATGATGGGGCTGTCCTTGCGGGCGACGGCAATCACGCCGGGCTCGTCGGCACAAATCGCGGCGAGGCCGTAGGCACCAATCACGTGCGTACACGCCTCGCGTACGGCAGCGAGCAGATCGTGCGTGCCGGGCTTGCCGTTGCCGCTCTCGTATGCCTCCTCAATGAGGTGAGCGAAGACCTCGGTGTCGGTGTCGCTCGCGAAGTGATGACCGCGCGCCTCGAGCTCTTCACGGAGCTCGGCGAAGTTCTCGATGATACCGTTGTGGACAATGGAGATGCGACCATCGCAGCTCGAGTGCGGATGTGCGTTCGCCACGGAGGGACGACCGTGCGTCGCCCAGCGCGTATGACCGATACCGCAGGTCGAAGTATGATCGAGATGCGCGAGCTCGGACTCGAGTCCGGAGACCTTGCCCACGCGGCGGAACACGTCGATGCCGTCGCCGCCGGCCTGCTCGAGCGCGACGCCCGCGGAATCGTACCCGCGGTACTCGAGGCGTTTGAGGCCTCCGATGAGGATGTCTTTCGCCTGCTCGCTACCGGTATATCCAACGATTCCGCACATGGGCGCATCCTTTCGCAAAAGTCTATTCGTAGTGCGGCAGCGGGGTCGGGTCGTGCGCGAATATCGCAGCCGTGCACGAGGTGCCACCAAACAGCCGCATGGGCAGCATTCTATCAAGCGGTTATGCATGGCATATGGTGAGCTGGTATGCACTTTATGATGCCAGAGTATCGCCCGAGACCACGTGTTCCGGCACATTAGTAGGCTAGCCTGCGCAATTATGGAGACGCCGACACAATCTTGCCGCAACCCCTTGCATATACGAGGTGAAAGTCGTAGAGTACTTGGTTGCGCAAAGGCGCAACCAGATAGTGCGGGGTGGAGCAGTCTGGTAGCTCGCCGGGCTCATAACCCGGAGGTCGTAGGTTCAAATCCTGCCCCCGCGACCAAGCATGTACAGCTCGGAGGTCATATGGCCTCCGAGCTTTTTTGTTTTCGCCCTTCTATTAGGGGCTTTAGTTGGCTTGTTCTCTCAGTCATGCAACTCATGAACTCAGTATCTCTACTGTGGAACTAGGGAACTTGACTGGTGAACTGGGGACCTTGACTGGTGAACTGGGGACCTTACTCTTTATCCAAGAATCAGTATCAGCCATTCAGGAAATAGCAGTCCGCATATATCTGCAATGAAGGGGGCCCACATGCCAGTTGCGAAAGTCGTAAAGTACTTGTTTGCGCAAAGGCGCAACCAGATAGTGCGGGGTGGAGCAGTCTGGTAGCTCTTGGGCTCATAACCCGGAGGTCGTAGGTTCACACGTAACGTCTTGCGAGCTCGT
>CAJLVH010000121.1 GCA_905210055.1 uncultured Enorma sp.
TTGAGCACCGCCTTTAGACGATCCTCGAACTCGCCGCGGTACTTCGCGCCCGCCACAAGCGCGCTCATGTCGAGCTCGATGAGGTCCTTGTCGCGCAGGGTGCTCGGCACATCGCCCGCCACGATGCGCTGGGCGATGCCCTCCACGATGGCGGTCTTTCCCACGCCCGGCTCGCCGATGAGTACGGGGTTGTTCTTCGTGCGGCGGCTGAGCACCTGGATGGTGCGACGGATCTCTTCGCTGCGCCCGATCACCGGGTCGAGCTTGCCAGCGCGAGCCAGGTCGCACACGTTGCGGCCGTACTGCTCGAGCGCTTCGAACTGCATCTTACCGTCTTCCGTGGTCACACGGTCGTCTCCGCGCAGCTCCTGATAGACCTCTTCGATGCGCTCGCGCGTGACACCCGCATCCCTGAGCAGACGACCGGCGTCGCCCTTATCTTCGGCAAGCGCCATAAGCAGATGCTCGGTCACCACGAAATTGTCCTCCATCTTGGAGGCCAGCTTCTCCGCGCGATCGAGCACGCGCACGAGGTCGTTCGAAAGGCCCATCTGCGTGACACCGCCCGTCACCTTCGGCGCGCGCTCGATGACGTCCTGCGCCGCGCGGCCGAGCTGCGCCGGGTCCGCACCGATGCGCTCGATGACGACGGAGATGTTGCGCTCGCCTGCCCCGAGCAACGCAGCGAGTAGATGCACCGGCTCGACGGCACCGGCCTCGGCGTCACTTGCAATACCGATGGCTGCCTGCAGCGCCTCTTTCGAGGTCATTGCTAGTTTGTCGATTCTCATGAGAATCACCTCTCTTGGGGTGCGACCACCCTGCGGGGCGGTCCTTGTTCTATCGAGGCTATTGTTTCCGCTGCGCCGCCACTCTATACATAAATCTAAGTCTCTCTATATAAGATTTTCTAAGCGAAAGAAAAGCAAATGGTGCTCTGCTATCACGTTTCAGATTGTCGCTTAGGGCGAGAGATGGGCAGGCGCGCAGTTAGAGCGAGCCGCCTCCCCAGGCAATCCCTCCTGATGGCTGGACGGAACATGTCCCAACCAACTCCGTAAGGGACTGGTAAGGGCTTCATCAAAGATTCGGCGCGCGGAAAGCGGAGGCATACACTAAGGACCTGGTGGCGCTCAACCTAGCACAGCGCCCCGGGATGCTCTCGCGCATCATCTTCAACGCCCCCGTCGCGGTGGCCGTCTGTCTTTCGTGCCTGTTCTGCCCGTCGCTCGTGTTGGAGCATCCGGGCACGGCGGATGCCATCGTGCTCTGCGTCATGCTCATCGCTGTCATGATCGGGCGCGCGACGCTTGTGGACCTCGGTGTCCGGCTCACGCCCGCGGGCGCGCGCGTGCTCGCCCAAGCCAACGCCAACGTGCGCTGGGCGGAAGGTGTGAAGCGCGGCAGCGTCGCGGTTTCCCTGGGGCTCGCGCCGGACGAGGTGGTGCGCCTCCTGGCGACACTTCTCGCCATGGGTCGCCACGACCTTGCCGCCGACGTCGCGGAATGCCTTGCCTGCAAGGGCTATGTCGACCGCCTAGACGATTCGCGTGCATGCGAGGCCATCGATTTCTGCACTCGACGCCCCTACAGCAACAATTCCGCGATGCGCACGGAATTATCCCCAGCCGACGTGCTCCTCGAGAGCGTCGCCGACACTGTCGACCGCATGCGAAGCTGAAGCATCGACCAGGAGCGGAAAAGGGTTGGTTGGGAATCTGTTCCATCCAGCACGTTCGCGTGTCGCACCGTCCGGCGTGAGGCCCAGTCCCATGGGTTGGATGGAACACACCTCCAACCAACCTATCCAACCCCGACACACGCAGTATACTGAAGACATAGAGTTCCCTCGTCAGCCGGTGCCCCACGAGCGGCCGGGAGCGTTCGACCACGCAGAGGAGTTTTCATGGCACGCCTGAGCGTAGACTACTACTCACCATCCCTTATGCGCACGACCACGCTCGACGTAATCCTGCCCGTCGACGACCACGGTGCCGCGCTCGGCCTCGACGCCTTGCGCCGCAGCGACCCCGCCGCCTGGGAGCGCACGCCCTGCCCACCGGAGCAGCCGCCGTTCAAAACGCTGTTCCTGCTCCACGGCATATCGGGCAACCACCGCGACTTTATCTCTGAGACGCGCATCCGCACCTGGGCGGAGCAGCGCCAGCTCGCCGTGATTATGCCGTCGGGCTACAACGCGTTCTACCTCGACCAGCCGGACGCGCACAACTATTACGGCCGCTTCGTGGGCCTTGAGCTCGTCGAGTTCGCGCGACGGATGTTCCCACTCTCGCGCCGGCGCGAGGACACCTTCATCGGCGGCATCTCCATGGGCGCCTACGGGGCGCTGCGCAACGGGTTCAAATATGCCGAAAACTTCGGTTGCATCGTCGCGCTCTCCTCGGCCATGCTCATGAACGACTTCGACAGCGTGGTCTCGGACGACCTCTTCTTCCTGAGCCGCCCGTTCCTCGAATCCGTCTTCGGCGATCTCGATGCGGCCGTGAACAGCGATAAGGATCCGCGCCGGCTGGCGGCCGACGTGGTCTATTGCGACCGCCCGCGACCGCGCGTATTCATGGCGTGGGGGTCGAGTGACCCGCTCGCTCCGCCCAACCGGGAACTCGCCACGCGCCTTCGCGATACAGGGATCGATGTCGAAACCCGCGAGATGGAGGGCGGGCACGACTGGGATTTCTGGAACGTCGCACTGCCGCAAGCGCTCGACTGGCTTCCTCGCTCATAGATTGGTTGGATCACGTCCCTAACCAAACCCTCAACCCAAGGAGGAACCCATGGCTCTGCTCCGCGCCGATTTCTACTCCACCTATCTCCAGCGCAACGTCATGCTCACCGCTGTAATTCCCGTCGATAAGATGGACGGCGAGAAGCGCGCGAAGGGGCGTCGCGGGCCGTACCGGACGGTATACCTGCTGCACGGCCTCTTCGGCCGCGACGTGGACTGGATTGACCGCACACACGTGGTCGAGACGGCTGAGGCGCGCGATATCGCGCTCATCATGCCCTCTGGCGAGGACGGCCTCTACCTCAACAAGCCCGAGATCGATGAATGGCACGGCAAATTCATCAGCGAGGAGCTCATCGAGGTCACGCGGCATCTGTTCCCGCTCTCGAGCAAGCGCGAGGACACCGCGCTCGCCGGCATCTCCATCGGCGCGTACACCGCCGTCATCAACGGCCTGTTGCGCCCCGACCGCTTCGGCAGCATCATCGCACTCTCCGGCACGTTCATGCGCGATCGAATCCTCGAGGCCGTCGACTCGCATTCGCCGCGCAAGCGCAAATATTACGAGCGGTTCTTCGGCGACCTCGACACGGTGATAGGCTCGGAGAAGGACTACGTTGCGCTAGCCGAGAGGTTCAGCGCGAACCCCGAGCTGCCGAAGCCGCGGTTCTATATCGCATGCGGCGAGAGCGACAACCTCTGCCAGAGCAACCGAGACTTTTCCGAGTTGCTGCGCGCCAACGACTTCGATGTGACCTATTGGGAGCCCGAAATCGGCGGGCACGAATGGCCGTTCTGGAATGCCTGGATCGACTGCGCACTCGACTGGTACGCGCCAGGCGAGATGAAACCCACCACAGCCGGCGGCGACTACTCGGCGCTCACGAGCCTGCGGGCACCGGACAAAGCCATCCCCATGACGGGCGAAAACCCAGACAATCTCGGCTAATAGGACTTGAACGGGTTGATCGAAGGCACGCTCCAGCAAACTTACTAGAAGCGAAAAGGGGTTGGAAGGAACACGTCCCCAACCAACCCCTCCGCATTTATGCGAACTGCGAGTTGTAGAGGTCGGCGTAGGCGCCGCCGGCGGCGAGCAGCTCCTCGTGCGTGCCTTGCTCGATGATCGTGCCGCGGTCCATCACGAGGATGAGGTCGGAGTCCACGATCGTCGAAAGCCGGTGTGCGATCACGAAGCTCGTGCGTCCGCTCGTGAGTGCCTCCATCGCGGCGACGATGGCCTTCTCGGTACGCGTGTCCACGCTCGACGTCGCCTCGTCCAGAATGAGGATCGACGGATTCGCAAGCAACACGCGCGCAATCGTCAAAAGCTGGCGCTGGCCCTGGCTGATGTTCTCGGCGTCGTTCGCAAGTTCGGTGTCGTAGCCGTGCGGCATGGTGCGCACGAAGAAGTCGACTTGCGCGGTCTTCGCCGCCTGCACGATCTCCTCGCGCGTCGCGCCGTCGCAGCCGTACGCGATGTTCTCGGCAATCGTCCCCTCGCGCAGCCACGCGTCCTGCAGCACCATGCCAAAGTTCCGGCGCAGGTCCGCGCGGGTCATGGCGTGCGTGTCCACGCCGTCGAGCGTGATACGGCCGTCAATCTCGTAGAAGCGCATGAGCAGGTTGATGAGGGTCGTCTTGCCGGCACCCGTCGCGCCCACGATCGCCACCTTCTGCCCCGGCTCCGCCACGAAGCTCACGTCGTGCATGAGCGGGCGCTCGGGGTCGTAGCCGAAGCGAACGTGCTCGAACGCCACGCGCCCCCGCACCGGATGCTCCACCTCGGCGGGCTCCACGGGATCAGGCTCGATCTCGGGCTCGTCGAGGATGTCGAACACGCGCTCCACCGCGGCGAGCGCGCTCTGCAGCTGGTTCATGGTGAGCGAGAACTGCGTGAGCGGCTCGGCCGCAGTGTTCACGTACTGGAAGAACGCCTGCAGCGTACCGATGGTGAGCTGCCCCGCGATGAGGAAGCTCGTACCCAGCAGCGCGAGCGCTACCTGCGAGAAGCGCACCAGGCAGCGCACCATGGGACCCACGACGTTCGTCATGAAGTCCGTGCGGCGCATGGTATCGGCAAGCGTCTGCGTCGCCTCACGGATGCGCGCGGAACTCGCCGCTTCCTGGTTGAACGCACGAATCACGATGCGCCCGGAATACGCCTCTTCGACATGGCCGTTCAGGATGCCCACCGCCCGCTGCTGGCGCGCGGCGAGCACGAGCGTGCGCTTCGCGACGAGGCGCGTCATAACCATGGCCGCCGCCGCGAAGACTAGGAAGACCGCCGTGAGCACCACGTTGTAGCGCAGCATCATGAGGACGGCGCCGATGACCGAGCCCACCGCCATGAGCATGGAGAGCAGGCCACGCTGCAGCACCTCAGACACCTTGTCGAGGTCGTTCGTCGCACGGCTCATGATGTCGCCGGGCTTGTTGGCGTCGAAATACTTGAGCGGGAGCACGTTGAGCTTCTGCGCGATAGCATGGCGAAGCTTGAGGTTGAGGCGCTCCGCGAAACTTGCCATGGTAAACGCCTGAAGCGTGTAGAACGCCCATGCAACCGTCCAGATACCCAGGAAGATGAGGCATTCGCGCCCACCGGTATCCCAACCGATGCTGAACGGCTCGCCCGCGGCGAACGCCTGCTGGATGTTCGCCCACAGCAAGTCGATGAGGTGGGCGCTGTATGCCGGCGCGGCGATCTGCGACACCGTGTAGCACACGATGCTCACGAGCACCACGGCGAAACGCCAGTGCTCCCCGCGAGACGCCTTCCACAGGCGCCGCACCACGGCAAGCGCATCGCGCGGCACCTCGGCGTCTTGCTCTGCGCTCACATCTTCAAACTGGCCCGATGCCTGCTCTACAAGTTCTTGCGCCTCGAGCTCCTCTGAACGGATGGCTTCATTCTCGCGCGGCATGCTACTCACCTCCCTTCACAGCGCGGGCTTCCGAGGCCGACGCCTGAACACCGGCCGTCTTGTCAGGGTCGCTGAGCACTGAATATGCCTCCGAAGCTTCCTTGAACTTCTCCTCGGCGGTC
>CAJLVH010000122.1 GCA_905210055.1 uncultured Enorma sp.
CGTTCCGCTCGCCGCCGCGAGGGTTTCACCGTGGTGGACGGGACGAGCATCGTATCCGCGCCCGAGCCGCGCGGAGGAAGCGAGGACAGAGGCGGTCATGGCCGCAGCTCGCGTAGGGAGCGCCCGTCGCGCGGTGGATACGCGCAGGGTATCGAGCGCCACGGCTCCTACGAGCGTGTGAACCTTGGATCCGATCCTGCGGACCGTTTGCGCTCGCGCAGCGTCCGTACGCGCTATGATGAGGGTGGAAGCACGCGCGGGAGCGGTTCCCGACGCGGGAGAGGGGATTCCCATGACCGCTAAGCTCAAGGTCGCCATCGCGGCGGGCGGCACCGCCGGACATGTCAACCCGGCGCTCGCCCTTGCGGAGGAGTTGCGCCAGCGTGGGCATGAGGTGCGCTTCTATGGCGAATCGAGGCGCCTGGAGGGCAAGCTCGTCCCGGCGGCCGGATTCGCGTTCACGCCCATCCATGTGACCGGCTTCGACCGCGAGCGACCTTGGACCGCCATTGCCGCGCTCACCAACCTCGCCCGCACCGAGGGCAGGCTCGTGCGCGACTTCAAACGCGACCCCGCGCTGTGCCCAGATGTGGTGATCGGCTTCGGTGCCTATATCGAGATGCCGCTCGTGCGTGCGGCTGCGAAGCTCGGCATTCCGTATGCCCTGCACGAGCAGAACTCCGTGCCCGGCCTCGCGAATAAGCAGGCGGCGAAGGACGCCTCGCTCATCGCCATCGCGCAGCCGAGCGTCGCCGAGGCGTTCGAGAAGCGTGGCGCGAAGGCTTCTGCGGTCCAGATGATCGGCAACCCCGTGCGCGCATCGGTGCTCGACGGCAACTGCGAGCGCGGCCGCGAGACGCTCGGCGTGCCGCGGGACGCGACGCTGCTCGTGGTATTTGGCGGAAGCCTCGGCGCGCACCATCTGAACGAGCGCATGGTCTCGCTCAAGTCCGAGCTTTTGGCCATCGAGGGCGTGCATGTCCTGCATTCGACCGGCGCGGACGATTTCGAGGCGACCGAGCGCGCGCTCGCGCTGAGCGATGAGGAGGAGGCGCGCTACCGGGTGCGCCCGTATATCGATGACATGGGCGATGTGCTTGCGGCGGCGGACCTCGTGCTCTCGCGTGCCGGCGCGTCCTCCATTGCCGAGATCGCCGCCCTCGCCGTGCCCTCGGTGCTCGTGCCCTATCCCCATGCGACGGCCGACCATCAGACCACGAACGCACGCTACCTTGTGGATGCTGGGGCGGCGAAGATGTGTGCCGACGCCGATATCGACGATCGTGCCTTCGCGGAGCTCGTGTTGGGGCTCCTGCGCGACGCCGACGCGCGTGCCCAGATGCGCGCGCACGCCGAAGGACTCGGCCAGGCTCGTGCCGCCGAGCGCCTCGTCGACGCCCTCGAGGCCATCGCCCGGCCAGCGTAAAAAACCCTGGGGCTATTTCACGCTCCCGCTGCTTCAACCGAAATGCCGTGCTTTTGTGTCGCTCGATGATTTGAACTACAATCGTTTTCTTGAATCATCGGCTCGAAGCAGAGGATAGCCCCGTCATGACAGATTCCCAAAACCCCGAGCGCCCGCGGCGCATCCATTTCATCGGTATCGGCGGCGCCGGCATGAGCGGCATCGCGCTCGTCCTGCATGAGCGCGGCAGCGTGGTGAGCGGCTCCGACCTCAAGACGTCGCGCTATATTCGCCAGCTTACCCGCGCCGGGGTCGATATCCATATCGGCCATGAAGCGGCCACGATCGACGCCGTCGCGCCCGATGTCGTCGTCGTGTCTACCGCCATCCCCGAGACGAACCCGGAGCTCGTGCGAGCCCGTGAGCTTGATATCCCCGTCTGGCCGCGCGCGAAGATGCTCTCCGAGCTCGGTCGTGGCTATACCACCATCGCCATCGCCGGCACGCACGGCAAGACGACGACCTCTTCCATGACTGCCACGATGCTCGACCGCATGGACCTCGACCCGAGCTTCCTTATCGGCGGCATCGTCGAGGGTTACGACACGAACGGCCGCAACGGCTCCGGAGAGCTCTTCGTCGCCGAGGCGGACGAATCGGACCGCTCCTTCCTCTACCTCAATCCGGATATCGCCGTCGTCACGAACGTCGAGGCGGATCACCTCGATCACTACGATTCGCTCGAGGACATCCGTGCCACGTTCGCGAAGTTCATGAGCCTCGTGGGCGAGGCCGGCACGGTCATCGTCTGCGGCGACGACCCGAGCCTTTCCGAACTTGCGCGCTCAACCGGACGCAAGGTCATCACCTATGGCTTGGCAGAGGAAAACGACGTGCGCTGTGTGCCCGCTCTCGCGCATCGCGGTATCGCGGGGCGTTGTACGGTCACGCTTCCAGACGGAGGCGCGCACGAGGTCGCCATCAAGAGCAACCCCGGTACGCACAACCTTCTGAACGCTACCGCCTCGCTTACCGTTGCGTGGGCACTCGGCCTCGATGTCGCGCGCGCTGCGGAGGCGCTCTCGGGCTTCGCGGGCGTCCGCCGTCGCTTCACACACGTGGGCGATGTCGCCGGCGTCACGGTCGTCGACGACTACGGACACCACCCCACCGAGATCAAGGCGACGCTCGAGGCTGCGAGCTCGCTCGGCTTCAAGCACGTCGACGTCGTGTTCCAACCGCACCGCTATTCGCGTCTCCAGGCACTCGTCGAGGATTTCGCCGACGCCTTCGAGCGCGCCGACCGCCTGGTGCTCATCGACGTTTTCTCCGCCGGCGAGATGCCCATCCCGGGCGTGACGAGCAAGATGCTCGCCGACACGGTGCGCGCGCACCATCCGGGCATGGACGTGCGCTATGTGGCGGATCGCATGCAGCTTCCCGAGGTGCTCTCGCAGATCACCGAGGAGGGCGACCTGCTCATCACCATGGGTGCGGGCGACATCACCACGGCCGGCCCCGAGTTCATCGAATACATGAACGACAAGGACGCGTGAGAGGGCGTGGGTCTCTTCAACGCGGTCATGGCGCTTTCCGGTGCGCTCGACACGGACGTTTCCGAACAGGAGAAGCTCGCGCGCCATACGAGCTTCCGTATCGGCGGGCCTGCGGCGCTGTTCGTCACTTGCCATAGCTACCATGCCCTTCGCCATGCGATCGAGCAGCTGGAGCATGAGAGCGTGCCCTGGGTGATCCTCGGCCGCGGCTCCAACGTGCTCGTCTCCGACGATGGGTACGAGGGCGCGGTCGTGACGCTCGGCAACGAGTTCTCGCGCACCCTCATCGCTGAAGACGGCTGCACCGTTACCGTCGGCGCGGGCACGGTGCTCGCGCGCCTGGTGAACGAGGCGTATGCGAAGGGGCTCTCCGGCCTTGAGTTCGCAGTGGGCATTCCGGGTACCGTGGGCGGCGCGGTCTCGATGGATGCCGGCACGCGCGACGAATGGATCGGACGGCTCGTACAAGATGTCCTCACCTACAAACCGGGCGAGGGCATCAAGCACTACCGTGGATCCGATGTGGTCTGGGGGTACCGTGCGACCAGCCTCCCACACGACGAGATCCTGCTCGAGGTCACGCTCGCACTCAAGCAGGCACCCAAGACGGAGATCCGCGATAGGATGGAGCGCTATCTCTCCCGCCGTCGCCATACCCAGCCCCAGGCGGTCGCCTCGTGCGGTTCGGTCTTCCGCAACCCGCCGGAGGGAAGTGTGGGAAAGATGGTCGAGGACTGTGGATTGAAGGGTTTTTCCGTTGGCGGTGCCCAAGTTTCCGAGGTTCACGCTAACGTAATCGTCAACACGGGTTCCGCGAGCGCATCCGACGTCCTCGCGGTCATGCGGGAGATGTATGGGAAGGTGCGTGAGAAGTTTGGCGTCGAGCTACAACCGGAAGTCAAATTCCTCGGCTTCTCGCACCGCTAAACCCACGTATCGCCGCGCGAAGAGCGCGAAGCCGGCGAAGCCGACCGCATCGAAAGCGGCTGCCCCGAAGACGAAGGCTCCGAAGGGCAAGGTCGCCTCTCCTGTGCGCTCGGCTGCTGCGAAGGCGTCTGCGCCGCGCAAGAAGACGGCTACACGGAAGCTTCGCCCCTCTGTGCCGACGAGGCCTGCCGCCCCCGCGAAGGCGACCGCTGCCAAGGCGAGGCGCGCCGCTGCGTCGTCGAAGGACGCGTCCCCACGCGCGGCACGAGCGCGCGGCGGGGCATCTGTCCAAGGGAGCGGGCGCACGACTGCGCGCGCGGCCTCGACGCCCGCGTTCGTCTCGAACCTTCCCTTCGCCCGCATCGCCCTCGCGTTTGCGGGAATCGCCATCGTGGCCATCGTGGCCTGGGTCGTCATCACGACGTCTCCGATCTTCTCCGTCACGGATGTCGTGGTACGCGGCAGCGAACACGTTCCGCAAGCGATGGCCGAGCGCCTCATCGACGTTCCCGAGGGAACGACGCTCTTCAACGTGGATGCGGCGTCGATCGAGGAATCGCTCAAGCAGAATCCCTGGGTCGAGAGCGTTCAGATCGAGCGCCAGTTCCCGCATACGCTTATCATCACGCCGCAGGAATACGAGGTCGCGGCGATCGCCTACATCACGTCGGGCGATGTGGCGTGGGCTATTGGCACGAACAACACCTGGATCGCTCCCATATCACTTTCCGTGACCGTCGATGCCGAAGGGAACATCGTATCGACGACGGGGGAGACGCAGGGCGACGCCACGGCGGAACAAGACGGTACGGCATCTGCCGGCGAAGATGGCACAGCTGCGGCAGATGGCGGCGGTTCCGGAGACGACGCCGGCGGCGATGCGGTGACAGCCGGTGAGCCTGCAACCCCCGAGGACGCTCAAGGCGACGTCGCAGCTGACGACGGCTCCTCCGGTGACGATGCGCCCGGTGAGGCCGATGAAGTCAGCACCACGGGGAGCGACGGTGCCCAGGATGGCGCGGCGTCCGACGGCACGAGGGTGCTCACGGGACTCGAGGCGGCGCTCGCGCTCGCGCAACAGGACGATGCGATCCTTTTCATCAACATCCCCGCAGACGTCGCACCCGCCTCGGGTTCCGAAGTCACATCCGACGTCATCGTCGCGGGCCTTGCGTACTCGGATGGCTTTTCTACCGAGTTCATCGGCCAGATCGAAGATTTGTCGCTCGAGTCCGTCGACGCGATCTCGGCGAACCTCACGTCGGGCGTCGAGGTCTCGCTCGGCTCTCCGGAGAACATCGCCCTCAAGGAGCGCGTCGTGACCGAGCTTCTCGATCAGGTCGAGGGCATCACCTACATCAATGTGCGAGATCCCGAGAATCCGACCTACCGCGCCCTCTAGGTGAACTTGAGGATATATAGCCGGGCAGGTTGCTTGCCGTGCTTGAAGAAGGACGCCTGTCGCCGGTTGGTTGACGTCCCCGATTACCTGCGCATATAGTGCCACCTCCACATTTCGATGGATAAAAAGTTGACTAAACACCTGCTTTTGTGTAAAGATACGTCGGTTTACCTCGACGTTTAACGTAAACTTGAACGTTAGAGTTTCAACAAGGCAGTCCGAGTTCGGAGGACCGACATGCACGAGAGCGAGATCAGCAATTACCTTGCCGTCATCAAGGTGGTAGGCGTCGGCGGCGGCGGAACCAACGCGGTCAACCGCATGATCGAGGAAGGCATCCGTGGCGTCGAGTTCGTCGCCATCAACACCGACGCGCAGGCGCTCGCCATCTCGGACGCCGACATCAAGGTGCATATCGGCACCGATCTGACGCGCGGCCTCGGTGCCGGTGCGAACCCCGAGATCGGCCGTAAGGCGG
>CAJLVH010000123.1 GCA_905210055.1 uncultured Enorma sp.
TGGCGGGCACGCTCAAGCCGCAGAGGGGTACGTGCAGGATCGAGCGAGCCGCCAAAGCGCTTCTGCCGCAAGACCCCCGCGCCCTGTTCGTCGCGGAGACCGTGCTCGACGAGCTTATGGAATGGTCACGCGTCGCGGGCTATGAAGGGGTGGACGCGCTCGCCATGCTTGAGCGCCTGGGCTTGGCCGGTCTTGAGCGGCGGCATCCCTACGACCTCTCCGGCGGCCAGCAGCAGCTCCTGGCGCTGGGAAAGCTTTTGCTGGTGAAGCCGGAGCTGCTCTTGCTCGACGAGCCAACCAAGGGGCTCGACTTGGAGGCGCGGCGTGTGCTCGCTTCCGTGCTCATCGAGCTGCGGGAGCGCGGGGTTGCCATCGTGATGGCGACGCACGACCTCGATTTCGTCGAGCAGGTCGCCGATACCGTATCGATGCTGTTCGACGGCGAGATCGCCTGCACGGAGCCGAGTGGGGAGTTCTTCGAGGGCAATGTGTACTACCGGCCATAACAAGCAGCGGACGGACGAACCCGCGCGTGCGGTTTCCCGCGTGTTGCGCGCGCTCGAGGTGCCGCTTTTGGTGGCGGTTCCGCTCACGATGGGCGCTATGGTGCTGTTTGACATCGATCAGGCCGCGCTGGTTATGCTCGCGGTCGTGGTGCTCGCGCTCGCGCTCTTCCTCGCCGGTTTCGATGCCGAGCGCCCCGCGCTGAGGCAGATCATGCCCACGGTGGTACTTGCCGCGCTCGCGGCAACGGGGCGCATCGTCTTCGCACCGGTGCCGGATTTCAAGCCGGTGTGCGCCATCGCGATCATCGCAGGTGCGACCCTGGGACGCAAAAGCGGTTTCATGGTGGGGGCGCTTGCGGCTTTTACCAGCAACTTCTTCTTTGGTCAGGGTATGTGGACGCCGTGGCAGATGTATGCCTGGGGGCTTGTTGGATATCTGGGCGGTGTCCTCGCCGATGCCGGCGCATTCACCCGTCGCGATGGGAGCCCGCGCCGCGCGGTACTCGTCGTGGCAGGGTTCTGTCTCACGATGGTCTATGCCGCGGTGATCAATGCCTACGATGTCATCGGGTTCGTGAGGCCGATCACGGTTGCCGGCGTTGCCGTGCGCGTGGCGGCGGCCTTGCCCTTCGACCTCATGCACGCCTGCGCCACGGTGCTCTTCCTCTGCCTACTCTACGTGCCATGGACGCATCGCATTGCCCGCATCGTGCGCAAGTACGATCTTCGTGACCGCTGAGGATCCGCCGGGTGTCCCAAAGAGGGACAGGTGCATTTTGGGACATCCGGCATCGGACAGGTAAAATTACCCCAGGGGCATTTTTACATAGCCCCCTGTCGGAAGCCCCGGTGATGTCCCAAAACGCACCTGTCCCTCTTTGGGACATTCCTGGATGCCGCCGTTGCGCCCTCCTGTTTGGGGTAAGAGAGACATAGCTACCATTTCGGGGCGGTGCGCGCTGCGCCCCCTGTACGATGTTCCAGGAGGCTTCGTGCACGGAGACACCATTCTGCTCATGACGTTCGTGTTCGCCCTCGTCGCCGCATTTGCTGGCGGTCTCGTGGCGCGCGCCCTGCATCTTCCGCCCATCGTGGGCTACCTGGTGGGCGGCCTTGCCGTAAGTCCCTTCACGCCCGGGTTCATCGGCGACTCCCATGCCATGAACCAGCTTTCGGAAATCGGCGTCATGTTCATGATGTTCAGCACCGGCTTGCATTTTTCGCTGAAAGACTTGAACGAGGTCAAGGGCATTGCGGTACCGGGCGCGGTGTTGCAGATCGCGCTCGGCACGCTTGCGGGTTTCGGGCTTGCGCGGGCGTTCGGCTGGTCTGCAGAGGCGGGCGTGATGCTCGGGCTCTCCGTGAGCATCGCGTCGACCGTGGTGCTCATCAAGAACCTCACCGACGCCGGTCTCTACCAGAGTCGCGGCGGGCGCATCGCAACGGGTTGGCTCATTGTGGAAGACCTTGCGACGGTCGTCGTGCTCGTGGTGCTGCCCGTGGTGTTCGGCCCGGGCGAGACCTCTGCGCCGGCGCTTGCGGCGGGACTTGCCGAGGCGCTGGCGAAGACAGTTGCGTTCGTGGCGCTCATGCTCGTTATCGGGTCGCGCGTGCTGCCGTGGCTGCTCGCCCGCATCGCGCGCCTCTGCCCCAGCGAGCTCTTCCAGCTCGCTGTGGTGGTCATTGCGCTCGGCACCGCGATGGCGGCGGCGCTGCTTTTCGACCTCTCGGTGGCGCTCGGGGCGTTCCTCGCGGGCGTGGTGGTGAGCGGCTCCAAGCTCTCGCACCGCATCGCGGCGGAGGCGATCCCCTTCAAGGATCTGTTCTCGATTATCTTTTTCGCCTCGGTGGGCATGATGGTGAATCCCGGCGTGCTCGCGGCGCACGCAGGTGAGCTCATCGCGCTCGTTGCCCTCATCATGCTGGGGAAATGGGCGATTAACATGGTGCTCGGCGCGGTGATGTCCATAGGGCTCGCCACGTCGCTCACGGTGGCTGCCGGCTTGGCGCAGATCGGCGAGTTCTCGTTCATCATCGGCCAGACGGGTATGGCGCTCGGCGTGCTCTCGTCCGACCAATACACGCTCATCCTGGGCGGCGCGGTGGTTTCGATCGCGCTCAACTCGTTTGCTTTCAAGCTCGTGGAACCGCTGGAGCACCGGCTTTCCAGCGCGCCTATCGTGCGGGCTCTGTACGAACGACATACCCGCGCGATCGAGCCTCCGAAGGAATCGCTGCTCGAAGACCATGTGGTCGTGGTTGGGTACGGGTACGCCGGCAAGAGCGTGCTCGAGGCGCTCGTGCGTTTGGAGGTTCCCTGCCTGCTGGTCGAGCGCGATCTGCCGGTTGCGGAGGAGGCCGAAGAGGAGGGCATCCCCGTGCTTGTGGGCGACGCGGCGAATTCCGAGATCCTTGCCCACGCTCATCTCGACGCGGCGCGCGTGCTCGTGATTGCGGGCGGTGGAGAGGCTGCGGCCGAAGTCATTGCTCGAGAGGCTCGCTCTCTGGCGCCGACGCTGCGCATCGTGACGCGCGCCGATTCCGCCGACGGTGTCGAGGCGCTCGTTGCGGCGGGCGTGAACGACGTGGTGCGTCCGGAGCTCGAGGGCGGCATCGAGCTCATGCGGCATACGCTACTCGATTTGGGCTATCGGCCGCGGCAGATTCAAGAATATGCGAACGACCTGCGCGCGAGCGGGTACGAGGCGCTGGGCGACGGGGCGCGGAGCAAGCGCATGCGGGCGGCGGAGCGCATGATGGCGTCGCTCGCCGAAGTCGATCTGCATTGGGTTGAGGTGGCATCGGGGAGCGCGGTCGCCGCTGCGACGCTCGGGGCGCTCGACTTGCGGGCTTGTACCGGCGCCCAGGCCGTGGCGCTTCGTCGCGGGGAAGACCTCGAGCTCTTCTTGGGCGCGGATACGGTGCTCTGCCCCGGCGACCACGTCGCCCTCATGGGCACGGACGCCCAGCTCGAAGCCGCCGAGGCGCTTTTCGCCTACCCCAAGTGAGAATCTGAGTCTAGGACGGAAAATATCACCCCAGGTGGGAATTTGGCACCGGGTCTCATAGTCCCACTTTCATCAAGGTGCGGGGTGGGACTATGAGACCCGGTGCCAAAGTCCCACTTAGATTTTCATTCGCAACAAAGTCGTAACACGATTTGACTCCACCAAACTAAAGCGGCACAATCCCTTTCGACCAAACGGTACGCGCTGGCATGAGCCGGCGCCAGGCATCAAGGAATCACTGCCATGCACGCACAGCTACGTAACATCCTAAGCGAGATTATTATCTAGCGCGGGCTGGCATATGCTGCCCGCGCGATTGCGGGCGGCCGGACGGGGAGCCGCAGGATATGCAGGGCTCCCCTTTTTCATATCGGTCGACCGCGATGCGGGAATGCGTTGTACGCGGCTTTGACTTCTTGGAGAAGGGATCGATATGAACGGAATGATCGTCGTGTTGGTAGCAGCGGTGGTGCTTGCCGCCGGCTACCTGCTCTATGGACGGTGGCTCGCGCGCACATGGGGTATCGACCGCGAGGCGCTCACGCCCGCGAAGCGCATGGAAGACGGCAAGAACTTCTCGCCCGCTTCCTGCTTCACCGCGTTCTCTCACCAGTTCAGCTCCATCTGCGGTGCCGGCCCTGTGACGGGCACCATCGCCGCCATGATGTTCGGCTGGCTTCCCGTGGTGCTGTGGGTGCTCGTGGGCGGTATCTTCTTCGGCGCGGTGCACGACTTCGGCGCGCTCTATGCGAGCGTGAAAAATAATGGCAAGTCGCTCGCGCAGCTCGTCGAGAAGTATATCGGCCGCACCGGACGCCGTCTGTTCCTGCTCTTCAGCTGGCTCTTCACGATCATCGTCATCGCGGCGTTCGTTGACATGGTGGCTGGCACGTTCATGACGGTCGCAGACGCCCAGACCGGCGCGGTGGATTTCGCCGCTTCGTACGCCGGCGGCGCTGCGGGCACCATCTCGATCCTCTTCACGTTCGTGGCCATCGCGTTCGGCTGGATCAACCGTCGCTTCGGTCTCACCGGTTGGCGCGAGCTCGTGCTTGCCGTAGCGCTCTTCGTGGCGATGTTTGCTGTTGGCATGCAGTTCCCGGTGTACCTCGATAAGCTTGGCTGGTTCGCTGTCATCACCGTGTATCTGCTGTTCGCGGCGGCCATGCCCATCCAGACGCTCAAGCAGCCGCGCGACTACCTTACGAGCATCATGATGATCCTCATGATCGCGTGCGCCGTGGTGGGCATCTTCGTGCTCGGCGTGCGCGGCGAGGCGCAGATCACCGCGCCCATGGTGGCCGATTTCTCCGCCCTCGCGGCCAACGGCAGCTACGTGTTCCCGCTGCTCTTCGTGTCCGTTGCATGCGGCGCGCTCTCCGGCTTCCACAGCCTCGTTTCCACGAACACCTCTTCCAAGCAGGTCGAAAAAGAGCAGGACATGCTCCCTGTGGGCTACGGCGCGATGGTCGTCGAGAGCTTCGTGGGCGTGCTCGCCATCGTGGTCGCGGGTATCATGTTCACCACGATGAACACTGGCGGCACCGGTGGCGCCGCGGTGGGAACCCCGTTTGCGATCTTCTCCACGGGCGTTGCGAATGGCATGGCTGCCTTTGGCGTCGACGCTACGCTCGCGAAGGTCTTCATGACGATGTGCGTCTCTGCGCTGGCCTTGACCTCGGTTGATGCTGTGGCGCGTATCGGCCGCCTCTCGTTCCAGGAGTTCTTCGCCACGAGCAACGACGCCGCCGAGGACGTGTCTGCTGCTGCGAACGCGACGGGTGCGGCGAAGGTCTTCGGCAACACGTGGGTTGCGACCGTGCTCACACTGGCGCTGGGCCTCGCACTCGCCTTTGGCGGCTACACCAACATCTGGCCGCTCTTCGGCGCATCGAACCAGCTTCTGGGCGGCATGACCATGATTACGCTCGCGGTGTTCTGCAAGTGCACCGGCCGCAAGGGCTTCATGCTCTACGTGCCCGTGGCGTTCCTGCTGTGCTCGACGTTCACGTCGCTCGTGCAGTCCACGCTCGGCTGCATCACCGCGCTGCAGACGAGCGGCATGGCGGTTATCGCGACCTCCGGCCTGCAGCTCGTGTTTGCGATCCTGCTTATGGTGCTCGGCCTCATCGTGGCATACAACTGCCTGAAGGAGCTCTTCACCAAGAAGGCCGGCTCGCTGCCGGACGAGGAGCCCGAGTGGTCGCAGATGGGTGCCGCCCGCTCTGGTACC
>CAJLVH010000124.1 GCA_905210055.1 uncultured Enorma sp.
GTAGCCTAGGCCCACGTCGTAGAGCGTCTGGAGCTTCCGCTTGATCTGCGGGATGTTGCCGAAGAACGCAAGCGCCTCCGTCACGGACATGTCGAGCACGTCCGAGATGGACTTGCCGCGGTAGGTGACCTCGAGCGTCTCACGGTTGTAGCGCTTGCCGCCGCAGACCTCGCACGGCACGTAGATATCGGGCAGGAAGTGCATCTCGATCTTGATCTGGCCGTCGCCCTTGCAGGCTTCGCAGCGACCACCGGGCACGTTGAAGCTGAAGCGACCGGGGCTGTAACCGCGCGCCTTGCTCTCGGGCACGCTCGCGAAGAGCGCCCGCAGGTCGTCCCAGAGCCCGATGTAGGTGGCGGGGTTCGAGCGCGGCGTGCGGCCGATGGGCGACTGGTCGATGTCGATGACCTTGTCAATCTCTTCGAGCCCCTCGAGCTTCTTGTACGGCCCCACGGGACGCGCCGAGCGGTGGATGGCGTTCGTGAGTGCGGGTGCGATCGTGTCCGTCACGAGACTCGACTTGCCCGAACCGGACACGCCCGTCACCACGGTGAACGTGCCGAACTCGATCTTCGCCGTGACGTTCTGCAGGTTGTTCGCGCGGGCACCCGTGATCTTCAGGCAACCGCGCCCGGGCTTGCGGCGCTCCTCCGGCAGGCGGATCATCCGCTTGCCGGTGAGATAGGCGCCCGTGAGCGAACCGGGACAGGCCATGATCTCCTCCGGCGTGCCGGCGCAGACGACCTCGCCGCCGTTCTCGCCGGCGCCCGGACCCATGTCCACCACGAAGTCCGCAGCGCGGATGGTGTCCTCGTCGTGCTCGACCACAATGACCGTGTTGCCGAGGTCGCGCAGACGCTCGAGCGTCGCGATGAGGCGCTCGTTGTCGCGCTGGTGCAGGCCGATCGACGGCTCGTCCAAGATGTAGAGCACGCCCATGAGCCCGGCGCCGATCTGCGTGGCGAGGCGGATGCGCTGCGCCTCGCCGCCCGAAAGCGTGGCGGAGGCGCGGTCGAGTGTGAGGTAATCGAGGCCCACGTCCACCAAAAAGCGCAGGCGCTCCAGGATCTCCTTCACGATGCGCCCGCCGATGAACTGCTGGCGCTCGGTGAGCTCGAGATGCTCGAAGAACTCGAGCGATTCGCGGCACGAGAGGCAGCACACGTCGTAGATCGACTTGTCGCCCACCGTGACGGCGAGCATCTCCGGGCGCAGGCGCGCGCCGTGGCACGCGGAGCACGGTTCCTCGCGAATATAGCGCTCGAGCTTGGCCTTCGTGTTCTCGTTCGTCGTCTCGATATAGCGTTCGTACAGGATGTTCCGCACGCCGGAGTACTTCGTGAACCAATGCGTGTCGCGGCCGTCCTGCGTGTGGTAGTCCACGCGCATCTTCTTGTCGCCCAGGCCGTCGAGGAAGATCTTGCGCACGCGTGCGGGAAGGTCCTTCCACGGCGTGGCAGGGTCGACCTTCAGATGCACGCAAAGCGCGCGGAAGATCTGTGGATAGTAGTTCGATTTACCGAAGAAGCTGCCGAAGACGCCCTCCTCGATGGAGAGGGTCGGGTCTTCGATGAGCGCCTCGGCGTCCACGACCTTCTTGAAGCCCAGACCGTCGCACTCAGGGCAGGCGCCGTAGGGGGCGTTGAACGAGAAGTCGCGCGGCTGCAGGTCGTCGATGGAATGCCCGTGCTCGGGGCACGCGAGCGCGAGCGAATACGTGAGGAGCTCGCCCTCCGTGCCTTCCGGTGCATCGCGATCGGGCAGCAGGTAGACCGCGACGCGACCGTGGGCGAGCGCCGTCGCCTGCTCCACCGCCTCCGCGATGCGGCCGACGGAGTTCTCACGAATCACGATGCGGTCCACCACGACCTCGATGGTATGGCGGAACTTCTTGTCGAGCGCGATCGGGTCGTCGAGGCTGCGAACCTCGCCATCGATACGCACGCGGGAAAAGCCCTCGGCACGCAGGTCATCCAAGAGCTTCGCAAACTCACCCTTGCGGTCGCTCACCACGGGCGCGAGCACGAACGCGCGCCTCCCCTGACCCGCCTCGAGAATCTTGTCCGCCACCTGGTCGGTCGTTTGGCGTTCGATCACGCGGCCGCACTCAGGGCAGTGCGGCGTACCGATACGCGCAAAGAGCAGGCGCAGGTAATCATAGATCTCGGTGACCGTGCCCACCGTGGAGCGCGGGTTCTTCGAGGTGGTCTTCTGGTCGATGGAAACCGCCGGCGAAAGGCCGTCGATGGAATCGAGGTCGGGCTTGTCCATCTGTCCCAAGAACTGGCGGGCGTAGCTCGAGAGCGACTCCACGTAGCGGCGCTGGCCCTCGGCATAGATGGTGTCGAAGGCGAGACTCGACTTGCCCGAACCCGAAAGGCCGGTGATCACGACGAGTTCGTCGCGCGGGATCTCGACGTCGATGTCCTTGAGGTTGTGCTCGCGGGCGCCGCGAATAACGATAGAAGAATCGGACATGGTTGCTCCGTTTCATTGTTGGCAACCTTTGATTCTAACGCAGCCCGCGATACCGCCGTCCCCGTCACCGCGCCGTCACGGTTTGTTCAAGCCTTGTTCGATAGATGCGAGGCACCACCCCACCACGACAGCCGGTGCCCGCTCTGCATCGATGCCTTGCGCCCGCGACGACGGCTGGCACCCGCCCCCCATCTCACAGCATCACCTTTTCTCGACAGTTTTTCCCGTTGAAGGCCAAAAACTGTCGAGAAAAGGTGATTCAGTGGGTGGCGGGATCGCATCAACCGAGTGACTCGCCGTACCACTGCTCGATCATGTGGCGCGCGATGGAGGCGCGACCGGGCAGCTCGAGCTCGTCCGCCTCAACTGCGCGGCGCAGCTCGTCGCGGGTGAACCAGCGCGCCGATCCCACCTCTTCATGGTCGACGAGCACCTCGGTAGAGCAGGCATGCGCACGGAACCCCAGCATAATCGACGCAGGGAACGGCCATGGCTGCGAGCCCAGGTAGCGCACCTCGTCGAGCTCGACGCCCACCTCCTCGCGCGCCTCGCGCCGAACCGCATGCTCCAGGCTCTCGCCCGCTTCCACGAATCCTGCGGAGACCGAGAAGAACTTCTTGCGCCATGCGGCGTTGTTCTGCAGAAGAATGCGGTCTGCGTCGTCGACGATCGCCGTGATCACTGCGGGCTCGATGCGCGGAAAGAGCAGACGCCCCGCATCGTTCGGACTCGTGCAGGTCTGAGCCCAGCCGGAGAGCGTCGGGCGCACGGGCGCACCGCAAACCGGGCAGAACCGCTGGTTCGCGTGCCAAGCCGCAAGTGCGACCGCTGTCGTGGCAACACCGGATTCGAAGGGCGTGGCGCACGGCGCGAACTCACGCAGCTCCACCCAATCGAAATCGCGCAGCGCGCGCTCGGCAAGAGAGCCCGCCGCGCCGTCGATCCCCTGGTCTGCGCTCACATGCGCGGCGTTCACCGCAGGTGCGGGGCGCGAGATATCGAGGGCAAGATAGGGCGTTGCGGGCTCGCTGGCGCGATCGAGCCCCAGGTAGATGACGAGCGCTCCATCGCCGAGCGCCTCTGCGCGCACCTCGGAACCCGAAAGCAGCGCGAGCGAGAGCGCACCTTCGGGTACCGTCGCATCCGGACGGGGTGCCGCCGGGTCGTTGAAGCAGAAGAGCGCACCAGCTGACGCGCCCTGCGCATGCCGGGGCACCGCGACCATCCCGCCGTTCACGAGCACCACGCGCGTCGCCGCATCGCCGAGCAGCCACTCGATGAGCCCGTCCTCACCTCTTCGCTCCACGTCGTAATCGATATCGGTCTGGGCGAGCGGCAGGCTCGCCATGAATGCCGCGTCGTCGAGCTCCGCCCATCTTCCATGCCCCGCCATCGTGCGCCTCCGCCTCGAAATGATTACATCCAGCCTGCTTGGATTCTATCACCTTACTCCACGCTCTTGAGCGCCTCGAGCATGTCGACGTCGCGCAGGCGGCGGTTCACCACCACGCCGAGCAGCGCGGTGATGGTGCCCACGATGACGAGCGGGATGATGAACACGTACGGCGCGAACGTGGGGTCGAACATGACGTTGTCCGGCGGCACCACGGTAATGATGTAGTTGCGGAACCACACGCCGAGCACGTAGCCCACGAGGATGCCGAGCGCCGTGAGCAGCATCGTCTCGCGGTAGATGTACATCGTGACCTCGCCATCAAAGAAGCCGAGCACCTTAATGGTAGAGAGCTCGCGAATACGTTCGGAGATGTTGATGGTCGTGAGGTTGTAGAGGATCACACCCGCCAGAAGCGTTGCCACCACGATGAGCACGACCATGATCTTGTTGAGCGACTCCACGATCGTCGCGATCTGCGCCATGAGCGAGGTGTTCTGCACGATGCCCCGCACAGCAGGCAGCTCCATGAGGTGCGCGGCGAGCGCGTTCACCGATACCGCCGAGGAGTCTGCTAAGGTCACGAGCGCGGCGTTCGGCGCATATGCCTCGCCAAACGCCTCCTCATAGGCGTCCTCGCCCATGAAGATGAAGTGCCCCATGTACATCTCGGTCACGCCCGTGCAGGTAAGTTCGCGCTCTTCGCCCGTCGCATCGCTCACCGTGAACGAATCACCCGCGCCCACGCCCAGAAGCTGCGCGAGCCGTTCCGAAAGCACACAGGAACCCGCATCGAGCGGCACGTCTTCCCCGCCCACGCGTTCCCGCAGGTCGATGTAGTCCTCAAGCTCAGCCGGGTCGTCCGGTACGATGAGCACGATATCCTGCGTGTCGCCGTTGGCGCCTGCGACCTTCGTGAGCGCTTCGTAGTGTACGGACAAGGTGCGCTCAACATCCGAACCGGCGAGTTCAGATTCGAGCTCGGCAAGCTCGGCGTCGGTCGCCGTAGGCACCTGTGCCACGATCATGTCGTAGGTCACGATGTTGCCGAATTGCTCAGCGGAGATGCCGGAGATGGAGTACTGCGTGCCGAAGCCCGCGACAAGCAGAACCACCGCGCCCGCGACGCCGAACACCGTCATGAACATGCGCTTTTTGTAACGGAAGAGATTCCGCGCCGTTACCTTGTGCGTGAACGAGAGGCGATTCCAAATGAAGGGAATGCGCTCGAGCAGGATCTTCGAGCCAGACGCCGGAGGCTTGGGCAGCAGGAGCTCCGAGGGTTTGTCGCGAAGCTCGCTCCGCACCGCGAGCCATGCTGGCAGCACGGCGGACACGAGCCCCAGCACGACGGCAACGACGCTCACAGCCGGATCGAACAGCAGGTGGATGGGCGGCAGCACGAACTTCGTCGCATATGCGCTATACACGATCCACGGCAGCAGCGTGTGCCCCGCGACGATGCCGAGCACCGTGCCGATCATGCTCGACACAAAGCCATAGACGATGAACTTGAGCGCCACGTCCCAGTCGCTATACCCGAGTGCCTTGAGCGTGCCCGCGCCGATGCGCTCCTCGTCCACCATGCGCGTCATAGTGGTGAACGTCACGAGCGCGGCGATGAAGTACAGAAGGATCGGAAAGACCCACGCGAGCGCATCGACGATCTGAGCTACCGTTGCGTAGATCTTGTAGCCGTCGCCACCCGGCACCTCTCGGCGCGAGCTCGCGCTGTAGCCGGGCGCCTCGAGGCGGTCGAGCTTCTCCTGCGCCTCCACCAGGTCGGCCTCGGCTTGGGAAAGGCGCTCCTCCGCCTCTGGCTTCTGCGCGTTGTACGCCTCGA
>CAJLVH010000125.1 GCA_905210055.1 uncultured Enorma sp.
CACGCCCGAAGCGGGATCGAGCCCGCATGCGCACTCGATCCCGCCGTGTCGTGTCTTGCGCTAGACGCCGGATCCTTCTACCTGAGTTTGCTCAGCAGCGGCAAGTTCCTGCTCTTCCTTCGTATACTGGCGATCCAGAACCTTGATGAACGGCCAGTAGAAAAGCCCTTGGAGAAGCAGAATGACGATTTGCAGCGCACCGCCACGCCAATCTCCGCACATCATCCAACCGCCGAACGGCGCCGGGAGCGTCCAAGGAACCGGAACGCCTGTCGGCCGCGGAACGATACCAATCTCCATTACGATATAGGCAAGCGCCACGCAGATAAGCGGCCCAAACACGTATGGGATGAGCAGCATCGGATTGAGCACGATGGGCAAACCGAACGTCACGGGCTCGTTCACGTTGAAGATACCCGGGATGATGGCGCCCTTTCCAACCGCCTTCAAACGGTCGGACTTGCACATGAAAACCATCTCGATGCACAACGGCAAGGTAAGACCCGTGCCCGTGAGGAAGATGATCATATCGGTAAAGGCGGTCGTCGCCACGAAGGGGCGCAGCGCCAACGGATCGGCAGCATATACCTCGAGGTTGGCCGCACGCGCAGCCTCCCACAGCGGCCCCATCACAGACTGGACGACGTTCGTGCCATGAATACCGAAGAACCAGAGAAAATCGTTGAAGAACGAGGCGATGAGCGTACCGGGGAGCGTCGTACCCGCAGCGGTAAGCGGCATCTGCAAAATGCCATAGATGAGATCGGACGCGGTCACATACGGCGTCGCCTGAATCGCATAGCGCGCGATGATGTAGACAACGGCACAAATTGCCGCGGGAATAAGCGCGGCGAACTGCGAGGAAATGAACTCGGGCACCGCCGCGGGCATCTTGATCGTCAGGTTGTGCTTGATGCACAGCGCGTAGATCTGCCCGGTGGTGATGGCGATGATGAGTCCCAGGAAGAGGGTTGTCGCCGTGAACTCGCCCAGGGCGATCATACCGTTTTCATCTGCGTGAATGAGAATGAAAAAGCACATGAACGAGATGACCACCGCAGGCATCGGCGCCACGTCGTTGCGACGCGCGAGCTCGTAGGAGGTGCCGCTCATAGCAACGAGGCTCAAGAGGCCGATCGTTGCCGGGTTCAAGATGCTCCAGTTCCAATCTGCCCAGACCTGCTCGCCAACAAGACCCGCCATGAACGTTTGGAACGCATCGAGTGGGAAATCACTGATGATGCATGCAAACGCGCCGACGAGCAAAAGCGGCGTCGACAACATCATGCCGTATTGAATCGCCATCAGGAATTTATTCTCCTGGAACTTGGCAGCAACAGGATAGATGTACTTCTCCAGCATGCTGGTGAGTTTTTCCATCATGATAAGGTCCTCCCTTCCTGTCCGTTACGCGAACTCGGGCCATTCGGAACCGTTGGCCACCTTGAAATCGGCGATGATCTTCTTGGCGACATCGGCGTCGCGCACGAGGCGGTTCTCGGTGAACGCTTGCAATAGTTTCATGTCGCTATGCTCGAAGATGGCATCGACGAGCAGTTTCTCGCAGGCATACTGGTTCTCGAGGAGACCCTTCTCGAACGCCGGCACCTCGCCCACCTGCAACGGCATGAGCTCCTGCGCGCCCGCGAGGCACGTGGCCTCGAGCATCATGCCCGGATCAAGGTTCGGGCAGATGCCCTTGTTCTCCGTCATGACGAGCGCGGGCTCCATCGCGTTGTTCACAATCGAGAGCACGAGTTCGACAAGGTACGCGGCGTGCACATCGTTGTCGGCGTAAACGGTCTCGACGCCGAGGTCGCGGATGCTCGCGCGCTTCGCGGCGATCTTATCCGTGAGGTCATACTCCGTGCCCTTCATGTGCCCGAGCTCGGAAATCGCGTTGCACCACGTGAACACGTCGTGCTCGCGGCCTGCGATGACCTCGTCGTACCGCGTGTGCTCGGGCGTGTAGTGCGCATAGGTGCGATCGGGATACACGTAGTACAGGTTGTAACTGTTCGGCAGCGAATAGGGGAAGTCGCGGATCATCTCGAGATGGTCGAGGAACGTGATGCCCCAATGGTCTTCAGGCCCGCGAATGCGGCTCTTGAACTGTGCGTGGATCTCGTCGTAGTTGCTCATGATATGGTCGAGCAGCTCCGGCAGCACGTCTTCGCCGGTCTTCCGGTCGAGCAACCGCGTGAACCAGCCGAAGTGGTTGAGACCGAAGTACACCGGCCAGATGTCGGAGCGTTTCTTGCCAATGAGCGGCAAATAGTGGTTTAGCACATCGGGCGGCATATCGCAGATGTTCACCAAACGCGTGTCACCGGGGAACGCACGCTTCGTTGCCTCGGCGACGATCGCCGCCGGGTTCGCGTAGTTGATGATCCAGGCATCGGGCGAATAACGACGGATGTCCTTCACGAGCTGAATCATGGCGGGCACGCTGCGGATGCCGTAGGCGAGGCCGCCCGGGCCGCACGTCTCCTGGCCGATGCGCCCGTATTGGTACGGGATCTTCTCGTCCGCGTTGCGCAGCCCCATACCGCCGGCGCGAATCTGCACAAGGGCGAAGTCAATGTCCTCGAACGCCTCCGCAGGATTGGTCGTGTACGAGAACTCCAGGCCCTCGTAGTACTCGCGGAACATGACTTCGCCGAACTTGCCCACAATCTCCTGGCGCTCGGCGTCGATATCGTAGAGTTTCACCTTGCGCAGCGGGAACGAATCCTGCAGCAGGCAGAGCAGCTCGATCATGTCGGGCGTATAGGTGCTCCCACCTCCGCAGATCACTACTGAGTAGCGTTTCATGGCACCTCCTAGACCATGGCTTCCTTGCCATGCCAGCGGATGCAACGGGCCCTGTGCAAACCGGCACACTGCCACTGTAAACAATTGGTTTGACCAATTCGGCACCAGTGGTGAAACAGGATACGGTTCCAAAAGATGTAACCTGTTACACCCACTGCTCTCTAGGAGAGTCTAGGGAGCCTAGCTGCTCTTTTTCGGCGCAGTGAATCGCAACTGGTTGTAACCAGTTCCCCTCTACAGCATACTGAGGCGTTTGCAAGCGCAGCGCGCAAGGAGTTTGGCTCCCGCCTACTCCCCCAGTGCCATCCCTCGGAACGCGATGCCGCACGAGGTGAGGATGCGCTTCGAGATGAGATTGCCCTCGGTGCCGTCGTACTTGTCGCTCAAGTACACGACCTCGCCGATACCCACCTGCGCCAGGATCTTCGCGCACTCGTTGCACGGGAAGAGCGTCACGTACACGGTGGCGCCGCTCATGTCTTTGAGCGAGCCGCGGTAGTTGAGCACGGCGTTCGCCTCGGCATGCACCACGTAGCTGTGCTTGTCCATGAGCGGGTCGTCCGAAACGCCCCACGGGAACTCGTCATCAGTGAGGGCGGAGGGCGTGCCGTTGTACCCCACGGAGAGAATCCGGTGGTTCGTGTCGGCGATGCACGCCCCGACCTGCGTATTTGGATCCTTGCTGCGCATGCTGGCAGCAAGCGCCACACGCATGAAAAACTCGTCCCACGAAATGACGTCGCTGCGCTTCTCCGACATACGCGCTCCTCTACGCCAACGATGCGAAATGATACGACTAATCCGTCTGGGATTTTATCAAAACCTAGCTCTGACGATAATGCTCGAAGAAGTCGGCGAGGTCTGCCATGGCCTCGCGCAGCACGCCCATACGCGGCAGGTAGACGATGCGGAAGTGATCCGGCGCGCCCCAGTTGAAGCCGCCGCCACGCGTGATGAGGATGCGCTTCTCGTGCAGAAGGTCGAGAGCGAACTGCTCGTCGTCGGTGATATTGAACTTCTTCACGTCCATCTTCGGGAAGATGTAGAACGCCGCCTTGGGCTTCACCGCCGTGATGCCGTCGATGGCGTTGAGCGCCTCGTAGACGTAGTTGCGCTGCTCGTAGACACGCCCGCCCGGCTCGACATAGCGCTCCACGCTCTGGTACCCGCCGAGCGCCGTCTGCACGATGGACTGCGCCGGCACGTTGGAACACAGGCGCATGTTCGAAAGCATGTTGATACCGTAGATGAAATCACCCATGCAGCGCTTGTTGCCGGAAAGGATCATCCAGCCAATGCGATACCCGGCGATCATGTGCGATTTCGACAGGCCGGAGAACGTGACGCACGGCAGGTCCGGTGCGAGCGAGGCAATCGAGATGTGCTCGTAGCCATCCATGCATAGGCGGTCGTAGATCTCGTCGGATAAGATCATGAGCTGGTGCTTGCGCGCGACCTCGACAATCTGCTCCAAGATCTCGCGCGGGTAGACGGCACCCGTGGGGTTGTTGGGGTTGATGATGACGATGGCTTTCGTCGCGGGCGTGATCTTCGATTCGATGTCCGCAATGTCGGGACACCATTCCGCCTGTTCGTCGCAGATATAGTGTACCGGGATGCCGCCGGCGAGCGTGGCGCATGCGGTCCAAAGGGGGTAGTCCGGGCTCGGGATGAGGATCTCGTCGCCGTTGTCGAGCAGCGCGTTCAAAGTGAGCTGGATGAGCTCAGAGACCCCGTTGCCCGTGTAGATACCGTCCATCGTGACGTTGGGAAGATGCTTGAGCTGGGCATATTGCATGATGGCTTTGCGCGCGGAGAAGAGGCCGCGCGAATCTGAGTAGCCCTCGCAGTCCGGCAGCTGCTGGCGCATGTCCTGCACGACTTCGTCTGGCGTACGGAAACCGAACGGCGCGGGGTTGCCGATGTTCAATTTGAGGATGCGCAGGCCCTCGCCCTCCATGCGGGCGGCCTCGTCGGCCACGGGACCGCGAACGTCGTAGAGAACGTTGTCGAGCTTGGACGATTTGTTGAACTGGCGCATGACGGTGCTCCTTTGGTCGTGCGGGAATGCTTGCGGAGGTACGGAGTTGGAGGCGGCCTCAGACCGCGCGGCAGCTCGAGCAGGCGTGTGGGTTCGAGCGCCAGAGGCTTCCGGGGGCAGGTTCTCGTTTGAGACGGTACTCGCCCGGGCAGCGTCCTCCCCTGTCGCGAGCCACGCCGGTGCGACGTCGAGGATGCCCGCAAGCAGATCGACCACCTTGGGGCGCGGGGTCACCTTACCGCTCACATACTGACTGACCTGGCTTTTTCCCAGCTTCTCGCCACGTGCGGCCGCCGCCTGGATAAGGTCGGCCTGCTTCATGCCGCACGCATGCATCGCTTGCCGCAGCCGTTCTGCAAACGTTTGATCCGCCATGGCGCCTCCCGTCGGCATAAGTAATAGGTTCAATTTTTTGAACCTATCTTGCTTACACTGGTTCAAAGTTCAATTTTCAGCAGTATAGCATGCAGCAACGCACCGAGAAGTTCAATTTTCAAAATAGTCCCGATACCCTACAGCGCACGGTTCAGCAAGCCGGTGCTTGGGCACGTGCCCTGCCGTTGCGTACAGGAAAACGAGGTGTATCTGGGTTCACGCGCAACCGTACCGACAACGCGTTCCCTCGCGCCGTCAACTCGCAAGCTCGATGGTGTACAGCGGCTTGTAGGTCGCGCCTTCGGAAGAAAGTTCGCTCTTGAAAAGGGCCATGCGCGTCGCTCGACCAGGTTCGGGAAACTCGAGCACCGGCAGCTCGCCCTGCGGCATGCGCGCGCGACGAGCAAGCGTGATATGCGGGCGAAACGCTTTGCGGTCGTAGGCGACCCCGCACGCATCGAGCGCGGCGCGCACA
>CAJLVH010000126.1 GCA_905210055.1 uncultured Enorma sp.
GGCGAGCTGCTCCTGGCGGAGCGCGCGGGCGTCATCGCGGGGGCGTGCGTCATCGATAACGCGGATGATCCCACGTACGCCGTCGCGTCCTGGCGCGTCGATGTGCCGCAGCCTGAGGTCGGCGTCCTGCACCTCTTCGTCATCGATCCGGCGTGCCGTCGCCAGGGCATCGCCCCCGTCCTGCTCGAAGCTGCGGCTCAGGAGGCGCGCAAGCGGGGCTTTGCCACGTTACGGCTCGACGTGTTCGACAACAACGAGCCGGCCGTGCGTCTCTACCTCGTGCACGGCTATGAGGATCGCGGCGTCTTTACCCTGCACTACGGGGATGGTGTCGTGCACGCGGCACACCTCATGGAGCTCGATCTGCGCGCGTAGGTTCCCTGCTCGGCTTCAGCTGCGGTATGCGTATATATAGACATATTCTGATAAAATATGTCTATGAGCCTTTATCGGTTGGGAGGATGCCATGGCTCCGGATATTAGGCCTTCTTCTGATTTGAGAAACCACTATGCCGAGATATCCCGTATCTGCAGGGAGGAGCGGCGCCCTACGATCTTGACCGTCAACGGGCGCGGGGATACCGTCCTGATCGGGCTCGAGGAATATGACCGCATGGTTGCGGAGCTCGATTTATTGAATTCGCTTGCGGAGTCCGAACGCGATGCTGCGGAAGGTCGCGTCAGCCCTGCGGATGATGTCGTTGACGCTTTGCGCGGCGATCTGGAAAAGATGCGCCATATGGAGCAGGCGGCTTCATGAGCGCGGATGATCGTTACGAAATAGTCGCCACTGCGACGTTTGAAAACCAAGCGCGAGAGATCATGTGGTATCTCTTCGAGGTCGGCGGAAGCTTGAAACCGGCGGAGTCGTTTCTTGAGGAGATCGAGCAGGCTAAGGAGCGACTTGCTCGATTTCCCTACATGGGAAGAATGGCTCGTAGCGCAGCTCTTTCTCGCCGCGGGTATCGGGTGCTTGCCCTCAAGAATCATGTGATCGTATACATCGTCGATGATGCTCGCCGCCGGGTTATGCTGTACGGGGTATTTCACCAGCGACGTGAGTATGAGGCGCTGCTGTAGATCGGTCAGGGTTCGGGTCTAGCTTGGCGCGGGTGCGCGAGGGGAGGGAAGCGATGAGGCAAGCAAATCTGTTCGACATAGGGGTAGATGGCGCCTCGGAGCCCAGCACGCTCCCCACCGTCCAGGCCGACCCTCCCGCGTTCGCCTCCGTGCTCGTGGACATCCCCACGCGCGCGCTCGCAGAACCCTTCGCCTACGCGGTGCCGAGCGATATGTCCGGTCGCGTCCAGGTGGGCTGCGCGGTGCTTGTGAGCTTTGGAAACAGGCCTGCGCTGGGCTATGTAGTCGCGCTTGCGTCCTCGCTAGCGGAGCTTCCCGGTACCGAGGGCCTCAAGCTCTCGAGCGTAAAACCCGTTCGCACCATCCTTACCGACCCGCTCTTCAGCGAGGAATCCGCAGAGCTCGCGCTTTGGATGTCGAAAGAGTACGTAGCCGCCCCAGCGGAGTGCCTGCGCCTCTTCTTGCCCCCGGGCGCAAGCCCGCGCCTCAAGCGCGATGAAGATGGAACCTATAGGCTTGAGCGGCCAACAACCCGAGAGGCGAGCGCACGATGGGTATCGCTGACCGACGCGGGCCGCGCCTTTGAGCCTCCCGCGCGCGCCACACGCCAACGCCAGCTCGTCCAAGCGCTGAGCGCGGGACCGGTGACCACGCGCGAGCTCAACGCGCTCTACACCGACATGTCCGCCGCCATTCGCACGCTTGAGAAGAAGGGCGTGGTGACGGTCGAGGAGCGGCGTGCGTGGCGCGGTGTCGCGCACGGGGAGAGCAGGCTCTCCTCCGCCCGTGCCGAGGTGCCCGAGCAGCTTACCGAAGGCCAGCGCTCGGCGCTCGAGACCATCGAGCGAGCGCGCGCGGCGCAGGCGGGCGATGTCGTCCTCATCGACGGCGTGACCGGCTCCGGCAAGACTGAGGTCTACCTTTCCGCTATCGAGCGCGTGTTGGCGAGCGGACGTTCCGCCTGCGTGCTCGTGCCGGAAATCTCGCTCACCGCGCAGACGGTCGGGCGCTTCCGCTCGCGCTTCGGCGACGCTGTGGCGGTGTTCCATTCACGTCTTTCCGCAGGCGAGCGCCTCGACCAGTGGGACATGGTGCGCGCGGGCGCGGCGCGCGTGGTGGTGGGCGCACGTTCTGCGCTCTTCTGCCCGCATCGCGACCTCGGCCTCATTATCATCGACGAGGAGCACGAGCAGAGCTACAAGCAGGGTTCCGCTCCGCGCTACCATGCGCGCGAGGTCGCCGCGAGAATGGCGCGCCGCTACGGCTGCCCGCTCGTGCTGGGCTCCGCCACGCCTTCCGCCGAAGCACTCGCCCGCTGCCGGCGTGGGAGTTTCGACGGCCAACGCTGGGAGCGCGTCGAGATGCATGAGCGACCCGGCGGCGCTGTGCTGCCGAAGATCGTCGTCGCGGACCTGCGCCGCGAATTCGCGGGCGGCAGCCGCTCCATGTTCTCGAAGCCGCTCTACGATGCCCTTATGGGTGTGGTGGAGCGACGCGAGAAGGCCGTGCTCCTTCATAACCGTCGCGGATTCGCTCCCTTCCTCATGTGCCGCGAATGCGGTTGCGTCCCTACCTGCAAGCACTGTTCCACCGCGCTCACCTACCACGAGCGCACCCATACGCTCGAATGCCACACCTGCGGCGCGGTCTATCATGTGCAGGCGTATCCGTCGCCGGCGTCGAAGTGCCCCTCATGTGGAAGTCCCTATCTGGCGAAGATGGGGGTAGGCACGCAACAGGTCGAGGACGCCCTGCTGCAGATCCTGCCGAAAGATGTCGCCGTCATTCGCATGGATGCCGATTCCACGCGCGGCAAGGATGGCCACGCGAAGCTGCTCGAGGAGTTCGACGCCGCGGAGTGCGCTGTGCTCTTAGGCACGCAGATGATCGCAAAAGGTCTCGACTTCCCCGAAGTCACGCTTGTGGGAGTCGTGAACGCCGATTACGCCCTCAAGATGCCCGATTTCCGGGCGAGCGAGCGCGCCTACGATTTGCTTGAGCAAGTGGCAGGTCGCGCCGGCCGCGGTGAGCGCCCGGGAGAGGTCATCATCCAGACCTACCTGCCGCATGATCCCGTCATCCGCGCGGTTGCGTCGCACGATCGATCGATCTTCACCGATCACGACCGTCAGATGCGCGCCGAGGCGCTCTATCCGCCGTACGTACGACTTGCGCACATCGTGGTGAGCGGTCGCGACCGTGTGCTCGCCGAGCGGCATGCTCGCTCGCTCGCAGCTGCGCTCGTCGACCTGTTCGGTCGCGAGGCTTCGGCTCCCGCTGCCGTGGCTTCGCTCTCCGTGCTCGAGGCACCCGTCGTGCTCGGCCCCGCACCCTGCGTCATTGAGCGCGCGAAAGATCGCTTCCGGTTCCATCTGCTGGTGAAATGCCCGGTCGGCTACCCTGTTTCCGAGGCGATCTCCTCGGTTCTCGCCGAGGTGGGGGAGCAGCGGGGCTTGAGCGTCGTTGTGGATATCGACCCCTATGACCTCATGTAGCGCGACCAAGATGCACGGTCCCCAATGGCTGCCAGCCAATAACCCCCGTCCCTAATGGCGGGCATTCACCGTATATGCCCGTGCATAGCATGCCATTGAGCGGATACAATAGGAACATTCGGCTCTGAGTCCTGCGAAAGGATAGCAATATGGAAATCAACGGCATCGTCATCTCGCCCGATCCGCGTCTGCGCCAGGAATGCGCGCCCGTCGAAGAGATTACCCCCGAGGTGTGCGCTTTGGCGGAGCGCATGAAGGAAGAGATGTTCGAAAGCAGCGGTTGCGGACTTGCCGCCCCGCAGTTGGGCGAGCTCATTCAGCTCGTGATCATCGATACCGAATACGACTCCCGCGAGACCTACGACCCGATCGTTCTCGTGAATCCGGTAATCGTCGAGCAGTCTGATCGCCTCGTCCCGTTTTCCGAGGGCTGCCTCTCCATCCCTGGTATCAGCTGCGAGATCAAGCGACCGGACCGCGTGGTGGTGGAAGCGTACGACCTCGATGCGAACCTCATGCGCTATGAGGCTGAGGGCGATCTGTTCTGCGTATGCCTTCAGCACGAGATCGACCATCTGCACGGCATCACGATGTTCGAGCGCCTGGAGCCCATGCAGCGCGTGCACGCTATGCGCGACTACCAGGATGCCCGTGCGCGCGGTGCCATGCCCGGCGAGACGAACTAGGAGGAGCCCATGCGCGTCGTGTTCATGGGGACGCCGAGCTTCGCCGTCCCGTCACTCAAAGCGCTCGCCGCTGCCTACGACGTCGCGCTCGTGGTGACGCGCCCCGACGCCGTGCGCTCGCGCGGCAAGAAGCTCGAGCCCTCACCAGTGAAAGTGGCGGCGCTCGAGCTAGGCTTGCCGGTGCTCGAGGCGTCGCGCATGACGCCTGAGGTTTTGGATGAGCTGCGTGCGCAGAATGCCGACGTGTTCTGCGTCGCCGCCTATGGCTGCATCTTGCCCGACGAAGTGCTTACCATGGCGCCTGCGGGTTGCGTGAACGTCCATGCGAGCCTGTTGCCCCGCTGGCGCGGCGCCGCCCCCATCCAGCGCTCGATCCTCGCGGGTGATGAGGAGACGGGCGTCTCGATCATGCGCATCGGCAAAGGCGTCGATACGGGCGATTACTGCGCCCAGGCGTCGTGCTCGGTTGCAGGCAAGACGGCAGACGAGCTCACCGCAGAGCTCGCAAGTCTGGGCGGCGAGCTTCTGGTGCGCACGCTGCCTGCTATCGTCGACGGTACGGCCACCTGGCAGGTGCAGGACGAAGCGCTCGTCACGCATGCCGCGAAGATTGCGAAAGCCGAGATGCTCCTCGACCCCGCGGCGTCGGCGCGCGATAACACGCTGCGCGTGCTCGCGTCCTCAGATGCTGCGCCTGCCCGCTGCGTCATCGGCGGCAGGCCCGTGCGCGTGCTCGCGGCGACGGTGGCACCGGACATGTCTGCCGCCGGTTCTGCGACGTTCGAGGTCAAAGGCAAGCGCCTGTACCTTGCTTGCGCTAACGGCGTCTTCGAAGTCACCGAGCTCAAACCCGATGGCAAGCGCGCTATGGAGGCAGCGGCATGGGCAGCCGGCCTGCGCGAGCGCATGGGCACGTGGGAGCGGCTTGCATGACGGAGCTCTCACCGGCGCGTCGGGTCGCCCTCGACATCTTGCTCGAGCTGGAGGAAACCGGCGCCTATGCACGTGACGCGCTCGACGCCTCACCGGACGTGCACGCCCTCGAGCGGCGCGATGCAGGTCTTGCGATGCGGCTCGTACTGGGCGTCGTAGCGAGCTACGGCTGTCTCGACGATCTTATCGACGCATACTGCGATAAGCCCGGCCGCATGAACGCGCGCATCCGGAATGCCCTGCGCGTCGCGACCTTCGAGCTCGTATATCTGGGAACGGAGCCGCGTGCGGCGGTGAGCCAGGGCGTGGAGCTTGTGCGGACGCGCGCGAAGAGCGCTGCGGGGTTTGCAAACTTCGTGCTGCGGCGCATCGCCGAGAACCGCGCGTACTACCTCGAGGCAGGAGACGTGGGTGAGCCCGAGGAACGCCGTCTGGTGGCTCTCGCGCGCCAGGGCGGCCTGCCGATATGGCTCCCC
>CAJLVH010000127.1 GCA_905210055.1 uncultured Enorma sp.
CGCCCGAGCCCGAGCCCGAGCCCGCCTCCGCGCCCGAACCCGAGCCCGAACCTGCACCCGCGCCGGAACCCGCCCCCGCACCGGAGCCTGCGCCCGCTCCCGAGCCGCAGGTACTATCCGTGCCGCCGGTTATCTCGGCATCTGCCGCTCAACCAGCGGCCGCGCCTGTCCGCGCGATGCCGCCGCAGCCCGAGCCTGAACCTCTGCCAGAGCCTGCGTTCCAGCCCGAAGCCTCGGAAAAGCCCGCACGCAGCTTTATCGGCTCTGCTTCAAATGGTACGACGCTTTTGGGAATGGCTCCTCTTGCCGCGCCGCGTGCGCCCCAGCGCGTGCTCGAGCGCGTTCGCGATGCCGCACGATTCGTTCTCCCCGATGCACCAGAAGTCGTCGTCGGTCGTTCGATGACCTGCGACATAGCGGTGGGTAACAACAGCAACATCAGCCGGCGGCACGCAGCGATCTTCCTTGAGCAGGGGCGTACGTTCATCATGGATTCTGGTTCGGCGAACGGCACGTTCGTGTTCGGTAGCCGCCTTGTGTCTGGCGAGCGTGCGCTGCTTGTCTCTGGCACCGAAGTCTCGCTTGCTGACGAGCGCTTCGTTTACCACGAGCGGTAAACGGCCGCTCGGGGCGCATTGCGGGCAAGTTGCCCTTGAGCATGGGGAAATGCGAGCGTTTTAGCTCGGCCGGTTGAGCGGAATGGGCGTGAGCACCACACTCGAGCCTTGAGTCGGTGGGTTTTTTAGGTTCTGCTGAGTAGCCCTTCTGAGCGCAAGGCGTCTACCTGCAGATACTTTTCCGCCGAAAGCCCTTCTACTCACGGCGTTTTCAAAAAACCACCGACTCAAAGCCTGAGTTGTCGATTTGGGCTACAGCTGCCCCGCTTCAGCATGAGAAAACCTGCCAAGTTGGGTTGTATTGTCTTTGCTAGTATCGCCCCTGCAGCGAGTACCAGCCGTCGCGCTCCTCCACGATGAGCGGCACGCCGAAGAGCTCGCTCATATGCTCGCTCGTAAGGAGTTCCGCCTTGGGGCCGTCGGCGAAGATCTCGGCGTCCTTAATAAGAAGCACGCGCTCGATAGCAGGGATGATGTCCTCGGGATAGTGCGTCACCAGCACCACGGAGCGTCCTTCGGCGGCGAGCAGGCTCATGGTGTTCCGCACGTGGTACATGCCCTCGGGGTCGAGTCCGGTGCAGGGTTCGTCGAAGATGAGCACGCGCGGGTCGCTCATGAGCTCGCGCGCCACGAGCACGCGTCGCACCTGGCCGGTGGAGAGCGTCATGACGTCGCGGTCGGCGAGGTCGGCGATGTCCAGGCGTTCGAGCGCGTCGAGCGCCTGCGCGCGCTGGGCGGGCGTTGCCTCCACGTGGTTCGGCAGGCCGAGCGTGCCGAAGATGCCGCCGCATACGATGTCGCTCACGGGTAGGTGCACGCGCACCTGGTCGTGCATGGTGGCGGACACGATGCCGAGCGCCTGCTTGATATCCGTAAGCAGCGGACGCGCGGCGCCGCGGAAGCGCACGGGCGGCTCGTCGCGGTGCAAGGGGAAAATCTCGCGTGTGAGCAGCTGAATGAACGTCGATTTGCCGGCGCCGTTGGGGCCTAGGAGCGCCACGTGCTCGCCTTCCGCCAGGTCGAAGTGGTCGACGGAAAGAATCGTGCGGCCGGCGCGCACCACCTGGGCGTCGCGCAGCGAGAAGAGGGGCGGAATTGTTTCGGCCATGAGCATCTCGCTTCCAAAACATCATGTGATGGTATGCTACTTTACTACACGAAAGTATAGCGCCTGAACGCTCTGCTCCGCCCGGCTGCCCTCACCGCGCATGATAAAAAGGTGTCTGACACCAAATTATCATTTGCGTGGCGCGGCATGATGCATGAAAGGATACCCATGCCCGAGATGCTCACCCTCGATGCCTTTGAGCAGGCGTCGGAGAAGGTCAAGGAAGTCACGCAGAAGACCGAGCTCGTGGAGAGCCCGTACTTCAGCCAAGCAACAGGCAACCGCGTGTTCTTCAAACCCGAGAACATGCAGCGCACGGGCGCGTATAAGGTACGCGGCGCGTACTTCAAGATTTCGACCCTTTCTGCCGAAGAGCTTGGCCGCGGCCTCATCACCGCGAGCGCGGGCAACCATGCGCAGGGCGTGGCGTACGCGGCGTCGAAGGCCGGCGCGCACTCCATCGTGGTCATGCCCACCACCACGCCGCTCATCAAAGTCGAGCGCACGAAAGGTTATGGCGCGGAGGTCGTGCTCTTTGGCGATGTGTACGACGAGGCCTGCGATTACGCCATGCAGCTTGCCGAAGAACATGGTTACACGTTCGTCCACCCGTTCAATGACCCCGTGCTCGCTACGGGGCAGGGCACCATCGCGATGGAGATCATCCAGGAGCTGCCGCTGGTGGATACGATTCTCGTGCCCGTGGGCGGAGGCGGCCTCTCGTGCGGCGTCTCGACGTTCGCGAAGCTCTACAACCCCAAAATCCGCGTGATCGGCGTGGAACCGGAGGGCGCGCCGTCGCTCACCGCCGCGCTCGAGGCGGGTTGCCCCGTGCGCCTGCCTGCCGCCAACACCATCGCGGACGGCACCGCCGTGCTCGAGGTGGGCGACAAGGTGTTCCCGTACCTGCAGGCAAACCTCGACGACGTCATCACCGTGCCGGACGACGAACTCATCGTGGCGTTTCTCGACATGGTGGAGAACCACAAGATGATCGTCGAGAACTCCGGGCTGCTCACGGTGGCCGCGCTCAAGCACCTGCCGGCCGAGAACCGGCGCGTGGCGGCGATCCTCTCCGGCGGCAACATGGACGTGATCACGATGTCCTCTGTGGTGCAGCACGGGCTCATTGCGCGCGACCGCATCTTCACGGTGAGCGTGCTGCTGCCGGACCGCCCGGGCATGCTCGTGCGCGTGGCGCAGGCGATTGCCGAGGTAAACGGCAATGTGATCAAGCTCGAGCATAACCAGTTCGTGAGTACGAATCGCAACGCCGCCGTGGAGCTGCGCGTAACCATCGAGGCGTACGGCACTGCGCACAAAGAGCAGATCATGGACGCGCTGCGCACGGCCGGCTTCGAACCCGCCCTCAGCGCCACCATGCTCTAGCGAGTGAGCAATTGAATCCAGGATGGGATTTCTCACGTATTGCGGGTGAAAAACTGAGCTCCAGACGGAATCAATCACTCGCACTAAAGCAGCCGACGGGATGGGTATAAGCGCTCAAACGACGAAAGGAACCCATGCCGTATCTCTTCGATTACGTGGAACACGAGCTCGCGACATTCAACCAGAAACCGTTTGGCCCCGTCGACGCGGCGGTGCTTTCCCAGGCGTGCATGATCGACGGCGCCGGCGTGGTGCCCGAGCCATCTGCGCTGCCGTCACTCATCGACCGGGCAGTCACGCTGCTCGCCCCCGACTCCCGCGGCGTGACGTTCGCGAATCTCATGCGGTCCGAGCTCTTCGAAGGCATGTTCACCGGGCTCGTGCCGGACGACATCCGTCGCCTGCTCATGGCGCTCGCGGCGAGCCCGCGCTACCGCGACCTGCGCCTGTGCGGATACCGTTCCGTGTTCGACGAGGCGTCGCGCACGCAGTTCGCAGCAACAACGTTTACCTGGAGAAACGCGCTTTCGTTCGTAGGCTTTCGCGGCACGGATGTCTCGGCCACCGGCTGGCGCGAGAACTTCGACATGGCGTATATGGACGAGGTGCCAGCGCAGGGGCTCGCGCGGGAGTATCTGGAGCATATGGCGTCGCGCTTGCCCGGCGAGCTGCACGTGGGCGGCCATTCCAAAGGCGGCAACCTGGCGCTCTATGCAGCGCTGACGTGCAGCGCGGGTGCGTGCGAGCGCATCAGTCGCGTGTGGTGTCTCGATGCGCCGGGTTTCCGCGCAGGGAGATTTTCGGCTGAAGATTTCACGCGGCTGGCTTTGCGCGCTGGCGCGGGAGGCGATGGCGCTGCCGCGGGCGAGGGCTCTGCGGTGGGCAGCGACGCTGCTGCGTGTGCCGTGCCGCCGCGCGCCTGTAAGGTTGAGCGCATCATTCCGCAGGACTCGCTGGTGGGTATGTTGCTCGAATGCCCGGTGCCGGCGCGCGTGGTGCGCAGCAACGTGCAAGGGCTCATGCAGCATTCCGTGTTCACGTGGGAGATTGCGGACGACCGAAGCGACTTCGTGGACGCCGAACGCTTGGGCGAGGGCTCGCAGGCGCTCCATGATGTATTGGCCGAATGGCTTGGCGGCATGGATGACGAGCGTTGCGAGCAGGTGGTAGATGCGCTCTTCGCCGCCTTGGGCGCGAGCGGCGCCCGCGATGCCCGCGACGTCTTTCTTGGTGGAAAGGCGTTTCCGCAGCTCGCGAGTGACGCGGTGCGCAATTTGGATGAGGCGTCGCGCGACGTGCTCGGCACCGCCCTGGGCGACCTCGCCGCCATCGCCGCCCGCCGTGCCGGTCGCGACCTCGTCGCCGCGATCTTCGGGGAGTGATGTGCCAGCGAGGGGCGGTGGGCTATTATGCGCCCACATCCCTCAGTGCTAATAATTGCCGAAACCGTCACGAAGCGCGTTCGAGAGGTCGCTTCGTGACGGTTTCGGCATTTCTTAGCACTGAAGGGCGATGCGGAATCTGAGTCTAGGACGGAAATGCTCGTCCGCGTTGCCTACGCCGAGCTGCCGGCTCCGAGCCTTTCGATATAGTGCGTGCTAGCTGTTCAGTGCCAAGACGTTGTTTACGCCCCGGGGGTGACAAATAGGGATGGCTCCCGCATGCTGTGAGTTGTCTACGCTTACGGCAGAGGGGGCCATCCCATGTCCCAACATCCTAACGCAAGGCTCACCCCGCGCGGCCGGGAGCTGCTCTGCGGCCGGGTCGCCGGCGGCATGCGCGTCTCCGAGGCGGCGCGCCAGGCGGGCGTGAGCCGCCAGTTCTTCAACATGTTGGCGGGTGCTGGCATGGCAGTGGTGGCTGCCTCGTCACGCTGCTTGGCCCCTCCGGTTGCGGCAAATCCCCCCTGCTGCGCTGCCTTTCTGGCTTGGAGCAGGTCACCGAGGGCACCATCATCCTCGACGGCGAGGATATCACCAACGTGCCGGCGAGCAAGCGCAACATCGGCATGGTGTTCCAGCAGTACAGCCTGTTCCCCAACATGACGGTCGAGCAGAACATCGCCTTCGGCCTCAAGATGCAGAAGACCCCGCAGGACGTGATCGACAAGAAGGTGGCCGAGGCCATCGCCATGGTCGAGCTCACCGGCAAAGAGCGCGCCTACCCCGCGAGCCTTTCCGGCGGCCAGCAGCAGCGCGCGGCGCTCGCTCGCTCGATCGTGACCGAGCCTAAGGTGCTCTTGCTCGATGAGCCGCTTTCGGCCATCGATGCGAAGCTCCGCAAAGCCCTTCAATCGCGCATTCGCGAGATCAACCAAGAGCTCAACCTGACCTCGATCTTCGTGACGCACGACCAGGACGAGGCCATGGTTATGTCCGACGTGATCCAGCTCTTCCATGACGGGCGCATCGAGCAGGCCGGCAGCCCGGTCGAGGTGTACACGAGCCCGGTCTCCGAGTTCGCGGCGAGCTTCATCGGCAGCTACAACCAGCTGAGCGCAGAGGAGTTTGGCGCACTGGCC
>CAJLVH010000128.1 GCA_905210055.1 uncultured Enorma sp.
CAGCTTCGGGTTCGTGGCGAGCGCGCGCACGATCTCCAAGCGGCGCTGGGCGCCGTAGGGCAGAGAACCCGCCTCGTGATCGGCGAGGCCCGCCATGTCGAAGATATCGAGCAGCTCAAGTGCCCGCTCGTGGTAGTACCGCTCGCTCTTCCAGTGGTGCGGGAGGCGCAGGATGCTCGTCGCCATACCACAGTGACGCTGGTTGTGCAGGCCAACCGCCACGTTCTCCTCAACGGTCATGGAGTTGAACAGACGGATGTTCTGGAACGTGCGCGCCACACCCAGACGGTTCACGCGCGCCGGATCCATACCGGCGGTGTCCTGGCCGTCGACCATAATGGTGCCGCGCGTGGGCGCGTACACCTTCGTGAGCAGGTTGAAGACCGTGGTCTTGCCCGCGCCGTTGGGACCGATGAGGCCGCAGATCTCCGTGCGGCCCACGGTGATGTTGAAGTCGTCGACCGCCTTGAGGCCGCCGAAATCGATTCCCAGGTGCAGACACTCGAGTGCGGGAGCCTTACCCAGGTCGCGCTCGGGCATGATCGAAACGCTCGGCACGGGCACCATCTTGGTGGTCTCGCGACGGCGCTGGGCGAAATCGGTGAACTTACTCATCGGCCTCACCGCCCTCCGTGGCTACCGCGGGCTTGGCGGCACCACGGCTGAAGCGCCGACGAAGTGCCTCGGTCGCGCGCTGATAGATGGAAAGGTGCGGCACGACCATCACGAGGATGAGCACGATCGCATAGAGCAGCATGCGGTACTGGTTGATGGGGCGCAGCACCTCGGGCAGCACCGTGAGGAAGGCGGCCGAGACGATGGATCCGGAGATGTTACCCATACCACCGAGCACGACGTACACGAGGATGAGGATCGACTGGTTGAAGTCGAACTGCGACGGCACGACCGTCGAGTAGTTCATGGCGTAGAGCACGCCGGCCACGCCCGCAAGGGCGGAGGCCACAGTGAAGGCGATGAGGCGGTACTTCGTCACGTTCACGCCCACGCTCTCTGCGGCGATGCGGTTGTCGCGCACCGCCATGATGGCGCGGCCGTCGCGGCTGTGCATGAGGTTCAAGACCACCGCCACGGTAATGAGCACCACCACGATGCCGAGCGCGAACGTCGAGACCTTGCTGATGCCCACGGCGCCCTTCGCACCGTTGATGAGGATGACGCCCTGGCTCATGCCGAGGGCGGAGGAATCGGAGAGCATCGCGAAGTGCAAGCCCGCTCCGTCGACGCCGATATAGACGTTGTTGAGCAGGTTCTTGATGATCTCGCCGAACGCGAGCGTCACGATGGCCAGGTAATCGCCGCGCAGGCGCATGACCGGGATGCCCACCAAAAAGCCCACGATGCCGGCGAGGATGGCGCCCGCCACCGCCGAGACGGCGAAGAGCACGAGGTCGGATTCGACACCGAGATACGAAAGCCAACCAGCCACGACGACGCCCGTGAAAGCGCCCACGCTCATGAAGCCGGCGTGGCCGAGCGACAGCTCGCCCGAGACGCCCACGACGAGGTTGAGCGACACGGCGAGCGACACGTACGCGCAGATGGGGACGAGCTGGCCGGAAAGCGAGTTCGAGATGAGCCCGAGGGCGTCCAGGATCGTCACCGCGATGAACGCCACGATGACGATCGCGTAGGTGATGATGGTCTTCCGCGTCTGCGGTTTAAGCTGCATGATACCCATGGTTCTCACCTACACCTTCTCGTTCACGGGCTTGCCGAGCAAGCCGGCTGGACGGATGAGAAGCATGATGATGAGCACCGCGAACACCACCGCGTCGGCAAGCTGCGTGGAGATGTAGGCGCGCGCGAGAATCTCGATGATGCCCAGAAGGATGCCGCCGAGCGCCGCACCCGGAATGGATCCGATGCCACCGAGCACCGCCGCCGTGAACGCCTTAATGCCGGGCATGGAGCCCGTGGTGGGCATGAGCGTGGGGTACGCCGCGCACATGAGCACACCCGCGATGGCCGCGAGGCCGCTTCCGATGGCGAACACCATGGAGATCGTCGAGTTCACGTTGATGCCCATGAGCTGCGCCGCGTCACGGTCCTCGGAGCAGGCGCGCATGGCCTTGCCCATCTTCGTCTTGCTCGTGAAGAGCGTGAGAGCGACCATGATGACGATGCACGCCAAAATGGTAATCACCGCCGTCGCGCTGATGGTGAGGTTCCCATCGAAGAGCCGCAACGCCGGCAGGTTCAGGATGCCCGAGAAGCTCTTGGGGTCGGAGCCCATGATGAGCAGTGCCGCGTTCTGCAGGAAGTAGCTCACGCCGATGGCCGTGATGAGAACGTTGAGCGACGGGGCGTTGCGCAGCGGTTTATAGGCGAGACGCTCCACCACGATGCCGAGCACCGTGCATCCCACCACTGAGAGCGCGATACCTGCGAGCACGGGCAGCCCCAGGTAGCTCACGCTGCAGAAGCAGATATACGCGCCGACCATGATGACGTCGCCATGCGCGAAGTTCAGCATCTTGGCGATACCGTACACCATGGTGTAGCCGAGCGCGATGATGGCATACACGCTGCCCAGGCTCATGCCGTTGATGACGTTCGCGAGGAATTCCATGCCCCCCTCCTTTCATATGAAGCGGAGGCCGCCCACGAACAGGCAGCCTCCATACGTGTAGCGTCGTGTAAAAACACCCCAGGGGTTATTTTACATGCAGCCACCCTGAATCATAAGTCCGCCGATACAAGCATGTAAAATAACCCCTGGGGTGTTTTTACACGATCCCTGGGGTCATTTTACACGCTACAACCCGCGAGCCCTTACGCGTCGAGCGGCATGTACACGCCGTCCTGGATGACCATGCCCATGGGCATCTTCGAGATCTCACCGGTATCGGACCAGGTCGCTGCCTCGCCAGCCGTGGTGAGGCCGGTGTAGGAGAAGTCGTCGGCCACGATGGCTTCCTTCAGCGCGTCGGAGATGGCAGAGGCATCCATGTCGGGCGTCACGCCGGCAGCCTCGATGGCCTGCTTAAGCACGTAGATGCAGTCGTAGGCATCGGCGGCGAACTGGTTCGGGGTCTCGCCCTTGCCGTAATCGTCGCTCTGGTACTTCTCGACGAAGGACTTCGTGGCCTCGTCCTCGGCGGTCGCGACGAACGGGGTGAGGAGCATGCAGCCCTCGGCAAGGGAAGTGTCGAAGCCCTCGACCGTAAGCAGGCCGTCCATACCGTCGACGCCGAACCACTTGAACGCGTAGCCGCGCTGCTTGGCCTGGGTGAGGATGAGCGAGATGGGCGTGTAGTAGATGGGCAGGAACACGAGGTCGGCGCCGGCGTTCTTGGCGTCGTCGAGCTGGACGGAGAAGTCGGTCTGGGAATCCTCGGTAAACGTGGTCTCAGAGACGATCTCCAGGCCGCGCTCGGCAGCCTCGGCCACGAACGTGTCGTGGATGCCCATGGAGTAGGTGTCATCGTTCTTGTAGATGATGGCGATCTTGGTGCCGAGCTTCTGCTCAGAGATGTACTGCGCCGAGGCCATGCCCTGGTTGGGGTCGGAGAAGCACATCTGGAAGACGTTCTCCTTGCGCGGCGTGGAGATGTTTCCGTCTGCGTCGGGCTGGCCGCCGATGCATTCCGTCGAGGAACCGGACGGGGTGAGCGTGAAGATGTTGTCCTCGTTGGACTCAGCGGTCACGGCGACGCACGGTGTGGAGGTCACGGTGCCCATGAGGATCTGCATGCCCCAGTCCTTGAGGTTGTTATACGCGTTCACGGACTTCTCGGCGTCGTTCTCATCGTCCTGGAAGTTCATCTCGAACTGGACGTCGCCACCCGCCTCTGCGATCTCGTCGATGGCAATCTGCGCACCGTTCTTGACCGCGTTGCCATAGATGGCCGCGCCACCCGTGAGGGGGCCGATGCTGCCGATCTTGAACGTGCCGCCGGCGGACGCGGCAGAACCGGGGCCGCCCGTCTCGCCCTCACCGGAGCAGCCGGCGAGCACGCCCACGAGGCCAAGGCCCGCGGTACCCGCGACGAACGTGCGACGATTAACGGAAAGGTTTTGCATAGCAGTGCGACTCGACATGCAAACGCTCCCTTCATTCGGCAGCGGCGACGTACCGCTGCAGCCCCCACAAACGCCCAATACCCCGCGTGCGGCCACGCAGGAAGGACGCAAATTCCCATACCTTTCAACAGGTAGTTCGTGCTAGATTACTCCCTTTTCGCAAGAAACGTAAGGGCTCTGGCAGCAGCAGGTTCCCACAAGGGGCGTGAAGAGCGTGCACGGCGACTTGTGCATAAACGCTACCTGCGGGTTCTTCGGCCTCCACACCTGTGCGGAGCATGTTACATCTCTGTTTCGCCCCTCATGCGCCAAACACGCCGGAATTGCAGGCAGATATGGTCGTAGATGCCCGCGCGCAACCAACATGGTGGAAACCGGCCGGGCTGGATCTCATCATTCGAAGGACGAGGAGCTGCATATGCCCGAAACTACGCGCACCGTGAACGTGGGACTCATCGGACTCGGAACCGTGGGCGGCGGTACCGCGCTCACCATCGCGCGCAATCGCGACGAGTACCTGCGTGCCTTCGGCGTCGACCTGCGCGTCGCGAAGGCATGCGCGCTCGAGCCGGAGCGGGCGGCGGAACTCGGCATCGCGCCGGAGGCGTTCACCACCGACTGGCACGACGTGGTAGCGGATCCCGCGGTGGATATCGTGGTCGAGCTCATCGGCGGCGAGCATCCCGCGACAGAGATCTTCGAGGCCGCGTTCGAGGCCGGCAAGCACGTCGTGACCGCGAACAAGGCGCTGCTCGGCCGGAACATGGAGCGGCTGTGCGGCCTTGCGCGCGAGGCGGGCGTCCAGCTGCGCTGCGAGGCGTCTGCGGGCGGCGGAATCCCCATCGTCGCCGCGCTCGAGCGCTCGCTCGTGGGCAACCGCATGCTCACCATCGCCGGCATCTTGAACGGGACCACAAACTACATCCTCTCGCGCATGACGGTTGAAGGGTCGAGTTTCGCCGATGTGCTCGCCGACGCGCAGCGTCTGGGCTACGCCGAGGCGGATCCCTCTGCCGACGTCGACGGCTTCGATGCCGCAAGCAAGGTCGCGATCCTCTCGTCCATCGCCTTCCACACGCGCGTGACCACGGACGACGTGTACATGCAGGGCATCCGCGACATCTCACCCGTCGATATCGACGAGGCGCGCAAGATGGGCTGCGTCATCAAGCTGCTCGGTATCGCGCGCATGACCGACGCGGGGATCGACGCGCGCGTGCACCCCACCATGATTCCCGAGCGCCATATGCTCGCTAGCGTGAACGGCGCTATGAACGCGGTCTTCGCCGTGGGCGACTCCGTGGGCGAGACGATGTTCTACGGCGCGGGCGCGGGCTCCTTCCCCACCGCGAGCGCCGTGGTGGGCGATATCCTCGAGCTTGCGCGCGCCATCTCGCGCGGCGAGGCGCCCGAGGCGGAAGCCGAGCCCTACGAGCGCCGATTCGAGATCCGCTCGATCGAGGATCTTCGCTGCCGTTACTACCTGCGCCTTGCCACCACGCACACAAACGACGCCCTCCCCGCCGTCGCCGACACCCTCGAGGCGTTCAAGATCGGCGTCGCCGAGGCACGGCAGG
>CAJLVH010000129.1 GCA_905210055.1 uncultured Enorma sp.
CCCCTGCCAGCACAGCGGCGGTACCGCGGACTGCACGCATCTCGCCGTCTGCGACATATGCGGTTATTCCTACGGCAGCGTAAACCCCGACAACCATGCCCCATCGGATGATTGGACGCAAGATGACGGCAAGCACTACCACGCCTGCGAGAACGGCTGCGGAATCCATCTCGACGAGGCATCGTGTTTGGGCGGCGAGGAAAGCTACTTTGCGCTTCCAGTCTGCGAGGTGTGCAAGAACGAGTACGGAGCACTTCTGGTAGACACGACGGTCCCCACCGGCAAGATCTCGATCGAGAGCGACGTATGGGCCTCGCTTCTGAACGCCATCACGTTCGATCACTTCTTCAAGGAGACCCAGACGGTCGAGATCACCGCCGACGACGACAGCTACGGCATGGCGGGCTATACGGCTGACAAGGCGGCCCAGGTGGCATACCTGCTTGACGACGGCGACACAGCGCTCACGGTCGACGAGCTCGAGAACATGCGCTTCACCGAGTACACGGGTCCCTTTAACATCGAGCCCGATCAGCGCCTGGTCGTCTACGCCAGGATCACTGACCATGCGGGCAACATGACCTACATCTCCTCCGACGGCCTCGTGCTCGACGCAACGCCGCCCGCGGTCACGGGCATCAACGACGGCGGCACCTACTACGCGACCAGGGTTGTCAACGTCACCGATGAGAACCTCGACACCGTCACGCTCGACGGGACGCTCGTCACCGGCGGCAGCTTCGAGCTCGTAGGCAACGTGAACCGGAACTACACCATCGTCGCCACCGATCAGGCGAGCAACGTCACCGAGGTCACGGTCACGATGAAGCCCCTCGAGGACCTCGCCGGCCAGATCGACGATCTCACGCCGGATACCGTGGACACAGACGACCGTGAGACGGTTGAGGCGGTCAAGGACGCCGCCGAGGAGAACCTCGAGGACGCAACGGACGAGGAGCGCGTCGAGCTGGAGGGCCTGATCGAGCGCTGCGACGAGCTGCTCAAGGCGATCGACGCCGCCGAGGCTGCGGCTGCACCTCAAGAGCTGCAGAATAGTATTCCCAGTACAGGAGATATATCGATGCTCTTCATTGCGAGTCTTGCCACATTTGGTATTGCATCGATTACCTTCGGACGAGCTCTGATTAAGGTTAAGCGTTAGCGAGGTCTAGGCATAGTTTTGAAGACTTTACAATCCAGGCTTGGCAGCGGGGGAGTAGCGTGGTACTATAACTTTCGCTGAAAAGCACAAGGGCGTTTGGCTCAGGGGTAGAGCACTTCCTTCACACGGAAGGGGTCACAAGTTCAAATCTTGTAACGCCCACCAGAACATGAACGGGGCCGGGGAGCAATCGCCGGCCCTTTTTCGTACCACGGCTGCTTGAATGAATAGATGATGTTCTACCAGCCTGGTATCGAACGTATCATTTTGAGGGGTGCGGAAATGATCCTCAACGTAGATAAGATCGAGAAGAGCTTCGGTGCACGCACGCTCTTCTCCGGCGCGTCCTTCCAGGTGAATCCTGGCGACCGTTTTGCGCTCGTGGGGCCGAATGGCGCCGGCAAGACCACGCTTTTGAAGATTATCATGGGTCTCGACACCGCCGACGGCGGCTCCATTACGTTTGCGAAGGACGTGAACGTGGGCTACCTCGAGCAGGAGACCAAGCTTGCGAGCGACGTGCCCGTGATCGATGAGGTTATGGCTGCCGCGCACGAGATCCGCGAGCTTGGTGAGCGCGCAGAAGCTCTGCAACTCAAGATCGCCGAGGCAGGGGAGACGGGTGAGGTACCCCAGACGCTTCTCGATGAATATGGTCGCGTGCAGGATCGCTTCGAGGGGCTTGGCGGTTACGAGCTGGAAAGCAACGCGCGCCAGATCCTCGCCGGCCTGGGCTTTCCAGTCGAGGAATTCAATAAGCCCTGCGCTGAGTTCTCGGGTGGTTGGCAGATGCGCATCGCACTCGCGAAGCTCTTCTTGCGCCACCCCGATCTGCTCTTACTCGACGAGCCCACGAACCACCTCGACCTCGAAAGCGTCCAGTGGCTCCGTTCCTTCATCGCGAGCTACGAGGGAGCCGTTCTCATCGTCTCGCACGACCGCGCCTTCATGGATGCCTGCGTGGATCATGTGGCTGCGCTCGAGAATCGCCGCATCACAGTGTATACGGGCAACTACAGCTCGTACCTCAAGCAGCGCGAGGACAACCTCGAGCAGATGCGCGCCAAGCGCGCTGCCCAGGAGCGCGAAATCGCGCACATGCAGGTCTTCGTCGACAAGTTCCGCTACAAGCCCACCAAGGCCGCTCAGGCGCAGGAGCGCATGAAGCGCATCGAGCAGATCAAGAGCGAGCTCGTGATCCTGCCCGAAGGCCATAAGCACGTGGACTTCAAGTTCCCCGATCCGCCGCGATCCGGCGACATGGTGGTGAAGCTCGAGGGCGTGTCGAAGTCGTATGCGGATAAGCACGTTTACAGCGGCATCGACCTCACGCTCTACCGTGGTGACCATGTGGCGCTCGTGGGTCCCAACGGCGCGGGCAAGTCGACGCTTCTGAAGATGCTCGCCGGCATTGAGGCGCCGAGCTCGGGCACACGTGACCTCGGTGTGAACGTGGGCGTGGCCTACTACGCCCAGCACCAGCTCGAAGGGCTCAAGGAGGCGAATACCGTCCTGCAGGAGATCGATTCCGTGGCTCCTACCTGGACGGTGCCCCAGCAAAGGAGCCTTCTCGGCGCCTTCCTCTTCTCGGGCGACGACGTCGACAAGCGCGTTGGCGTGCTCTCGGGTGGTGAACGGGCGCGTCTGGCACTCGCCAAGATGCTCGTGGCGCCCGAGGCACTACTTTGCCTCGACGAGCCCACGAACCACCTCGATATCGACTCGGTGGATATGCTCGAGAACGCGCTCAGGAACTTCCCCGGCACGCTCGTCCTCATCTCGCACGACGAGCACCTCGTGCGCGCCGTGGCGAACCGCGTGATCGACATTCGCGATGGCAAGATGACCGTCATCGACGGCGATTACGACTATTACCTCTTCAAGCGAGAGGACCTGGCTGAACGCGAAGCCGCAGCGGCCGAGGAGGTTGCCCGCGCCACGCGCCCCGCAGCCGGCACCTTCGAGCCCAAGGCGCCGCGCACGCACCGGAGCGCCGACGAGGTGGCCGCACCGGCTCCCACGGGCAAGAAGACGAAAGAGCAGCGCCGCGCAGAGGCCGAGGCGCGCGCCGCCCTCAACAAGCGGCTCAAATCCACGCGCGACCGCCTGAAGGCCGTCGAGCGCGACCTTGAGCGCAAGCGTGCGCGCTATGACGAGCTTATGGAGCTTATGGCGAGCGAGGAACTCTATGCGGACCAGGCGCGGTTCAACGAGGCGCTTGGGGAATATAACGAGCTGAAGCAGGCGCTGCCGGCGCTTGAGGACGAATGGCTCGAGCTTTCTACCACGATCGAGGAGGAGACGGCACATGGAGGCGCGTAAGGCGGCCGCGGTCGCGCTCAATATTTGCGCGTACGCGTTCAGAATCATCGGGATCGCCCTGTGCATCCTCGTGATCATGCTCTGCTTCCCGGGAATCGTGAACCAGCTCGGCCTCACGGGGTTCGTCATCGACCTGTCGCGCGTGCTGCCAGGCGTCATCGCCGGTTGGGGCGTCATCGTCTCGCCGTTCGGCGGCGTCTTCCGCTTCGACTTCCTTATCGTGGGCATCGTGTTCTTCGTGCTCGATTTCGCCTGCTCGCGCATCTCGCGCGCGGTGCGCTAGGAGGGTTTCTTGGATCGCCTCTTCTCTATCCTGCTCTCCGCCCTTGCGGTCATCGTCGGCATCGTCGTGCACGAGAGCGCACATGCCCTCGCCGCGTATGTGCTCGGCGACTCCACGGCGCGCTCGCGGGGGCGCATCTCGCTCAACCCGCTCGCGCACATCGACCCCTTCGGCACGGTGCTCCTGCCGCTGCTCATGGTGCTCGCCGGAGGCCCCGTCTTCGCCTATGCCAAGCCCGTGCCGGTCTACCTCGGTAACCTCAAGAATCCGAAGCGCGACGAGGTGCTCGTGGCGCTCGCGGGGCCGCTCTCGAACATCCTGGTCGCGCTCGTCGCGGCGCTGGTGTACGGTATGCTGCTGGGCGCGGTGCTCATACCCGGGCTCAGTGCGGGGACGCTCTCGCTCGGGTTCGCGAACGGCATCGCGTCGTTTCTCGTCACCCTCATGTCGGTGAACCTGTCGCTCGCGTTTTTCAACCTCATCCCCTTGCCGCCGCTCGACGGCTCGAGCATCCTCGTGCTGTTCCTCAAGGGCGAGGCGCTTCGCACCTACTACGAGATCCAGCGCTATTCCATGCCCATCCTCATCATCGTGCTCTACCTGCTCCCGAGTATCACGGGTATCGACTTGATAGGTTGGTATTTCGATTTCACGGTGTACCCGCTCATGAACGCACTGCTTTCGCTCGCGTACGGCCTTATCTAGGCTACACTATACAAGTTGGATAGGTTGGACGCCGACGAAGGGGAGGGGCGATGTCCTACCGTGTGACGACGCAGGGCTTCACCGGCCCCTTCGACCTGTTGCTGCAGCTTGTGTCGCGCCAAAAGGTGGATATCGGCGCCATCTCCATTTCCGAGGTGGCCGACCAGTACCTCACCGAGGTGGAACGCATCGAGGCCCTGGACTTGGATGTCGCAAGCGATTTCCTGCTCGTCGCGGCGACGCTTCTCGACATCAAAGCCGCCTCGCTCGTGCCGAGCGATGACGCGCCCCTGGTCGATGACGAGGATATCGACGACGAATACGCGGGACTCGACGCCGAGTCGCTGCGCGAGGTGCTCATCCAACGGTTGATTGCCTACAAGCAGTTCAAGAGCGCCGCCGCCGCGCTGGGAAGCCGCATGGAGGCCGAGAGTCGCATGCATCCGCGCGTTGCCGGCCCCGACCCCGAGTTCTTGAACCTCATGCCCGATTACCTGCAGGATATCACGCTGCGCGGGCTTGCGGTGATCTGCGCGGACCTCGATAGCCGGCGCGAGACCTTCTTGCTCGAGGCGGAGCACGTGGCACCCAAGCGCGTGCCCATCGAACTCACCGTCGCCTCCGTCGACCGCTTCACCCGCACGAACGCGCATACCACGTTCCGCTCGCTGCTCGACGCGGATTCCACCACCGAGCAGCTCGTCGCGACGTTCCTTGCGATCCTCGAGCTCGCGAAGCGCGGGTCGATCACGCTTGCACAGGACGACCTCTTCGGCGAGATCCGCATCGACCGCGTGGAGGGCGCGCCCGAATACCACCCGGGCGACGTGCTCGACGACGATTACGACGCCTAGGCGTTTGCGCCTTGGATGATGGTTAGGTAGGGGAGCACATGAACGACCTCGAAGCTTTGAACCCGCTTTCGCCGAAGGGCGCCCTCGAGGCGCTGCTCTTGGTGTCGAGCGACCCGGTGAGCGCAAGCACGCTCGCTCAGGCGCTCGATATCACCCCGGGCGAGGCCGCGTCGCTTCTGGCCGAGCTCAAGGTCGAGTATGAGGAGGCAAACCGCGGCTTTCAGCTGCGCGAGGTGGCAGGCGGCTGGCGGCTCTTCCCCCCCCCCGCCTATCACG
>CAJLVH010000130.1 GCA_905210055.1 uncultured Enorma sp.
AGGCGGCGCACACCGCCACATCGATGACCATGACGGTCGAGCCCACGGGAAGCGACGTTTTCCGTGAGATGATCTGAGCGATGGTGTCGGAGCCGCCGGTATTCGCACCGGCTCGGAACACGAAGCCGTAGCCCACACCCGAGATGATACCGCCCCACAGCGCCGAGAGCACGAGGTCTCCCGAAACGGCTTTGAACGAGGCGGCGAGCGGCATGAGCGCGTCGCAGAAGAAGCCGAAGAGCACGAAGCCCGTGACCGTCTGCACAAGGTAGCGGGCACCGCCCGTGCGCATCACGAAGAGGATGAGCACCGCGTTCATGACGATCGTTTGGAGGCCGACGGGAAGGTAGAAGCCCTGGCGCGAGGCGAGTTCGGAGATGATCGTGGCAAGGCCGGTAAGGCCGCCCGCTGCAAGGCCGTTCGACACCATGAAGGCGTCGACCGCGAACGCTGCGATAGCGCAGCCCGCAGCGATGAGCGGAACATCACGCCAGAACCGCGACTTCACCACACGCTTGACGTCGACATGCCTCAGATTCATACGGGAAGCCATACCCCGTCCCTTCTGCGCACGGTCTCGCAACGCGCGACCGCCGTACCTCAACAGGCGCATGGGTTCCATCATTATCGGATGGATTGTAGCACGTTTGATGGTATTGGTATAACGACTTGATACGTCTTACTCGCATGTAAAATAACCCCTGGGGTAATTTTACATGGCTAGGCTTCTGCCTCCGCGTTGCCGGTGGCCCAGCGATGGTAGCCGATGACGAACGGGTCGAGGTCGCCCTCTTCGAGCACGCCATCGACGTTCGAGGTCTCCACGCCGGTGCGCAGATCCTTCACCATCTGATACGGATACAGCACGTAGCTGCGAATCTGGTTGCCGAAACCGATGTCCGTCTTGGGACCGCGAATCTCGTCGAGCTTGTCCTCGCGCTTCTGCAGCTCGAGCTCGTAGAGGCGCGCCTTCAAGATCTGCATGCACGCGGCCTTGTTCTGGATCTGGCTGCGCTCGTTCTGACACGTCACGACGATACCCGTGGGCAGGTGCGTCACGCGCACGGCGGAATCGGTGGTGTTCACGCCCTGACCGCCCGGGCCGCTCGCGTGGTACACGTCGACACGAATGTCGTCCGGCGCGATCTCGATGTCGATGTCTTCGGGCAGCACGGGGATGACCTCCACGCCGGCGAACGTGGTCTGGCGGCGCTTCTTCGCGTCCGTGGGGCTGATGCGCACCAAGCGATGCACGCCGGCCTCCGCCCGGAGCATGCCGAAGGCATCCTTGCCCTCTACGGTGATGGTCGCACGGTCGATGCCGATGACCTCGGCCGCGGGGCAGTCGTTCACCGTGACCTTCCAACCCTTGCGCGCACAGTACTTCATGTACATCTTGAAGAGCATGAACGTCCAGTCCTGCGCCTCAAGGCCACCCTGGCCGGGCTTGATGGTAAGGATTGCGTCACCGTGGTCGAACTCGCCGGTAAACCAGCTCGAAAGCTCGAGCGCATCCACGGAGCGTGCGAGTGCCTCGGCATTCGCGGACGCTTCGGCGACGAAATCCGCTGCTCCCTCATCCTCCCCCAGCTCAGAAGCAAGCTCGAGGGCAGCACGCGCATCGGCGAGCTGCGAGCGCGCACCGTCGACCGCTTCGACATCCCCGCGTGCGGAAGCAAGCTCCGCCATAAGCGCACGGGCACGATCTGCGTCGTCCCAAAAGCCGGGGGCGGCGCTCATCTGCTCGAGCTCCTCCACACGCCCGCGCTTCTCGTCGATATGCAGGTACGCCTCGACCTCCGCGAGACGCTGCTCCAGAGCGCTGAGCTCCTCGGGCGTAATGTTCGCGACATCGGCCATTAGCGGTTCCTACCGTGGCAGTTCTTGAACTTCTTACCGCTGCCGCAGGGGCAGGGGTCGTTACGCCCCACGTTGGCATACGGGTCGCCGCTCTCGGCCTTCACATAGGTCTTCACCTTACCGCGCACGGGAGCGGGAGCCTTACCAGCAGCGTTCGCCGCCTGAGCCGCGGCCTGGCGGCGCAGGGTCGAAGATCCGGAGTCGCCATCGACCTCGCCAGGACCGGAGTAGGTGGCGGCATGCAGCGCCCCGGCACCCTGCGGAGCGGAGGGCGCCTGGCGAAGCTCGGTCCTGAGCACCGTGCGCAGGTAATCTTCGTACATCGTGCTCACGAGCGTGCCAAACGCCGCGTGCGCCTCGGAACGATACTCCGTGAGCGGGTCGCGCTGGCCGAATCCACGAAGCCCTATGCCCTGCTTGAGGTAGTCCATCTCCTGCAGATAGCTCATCCAGCGCGTATCGATCACGCGGAGCATGACCTGGCGGTCGAGCTCGCGGATGACGTCGGCGCCCAGACGCTCGGCCTTCTCGTCGTAGCACGTACGCACATAATCGAGGACGTCGGACTCGAGCTTCTTGGTATCCGCGTCCTCGAAGCGCGGAGCATCCGCCTTGCCGGTGAGCTCGACGACCCACTGGTGCAAGCCGTCGAAGTCTGACCCTTCGGCATGGGTGCCCGGCTCGCAAAACTCCGCCACGCCGCGCGCCACGGTATCCTCCATGACATCGGCCGTGTGCTCGGAGAGATCCTTGCCGTCGAGGATGCGGTTGCGCTCCTCGTAGATCTCCATGCGCTGCTTGTTCATGACGTCGTCGTATTCAAGCACGTTTTTACGCATGGAGAAGTTAATGTTCTCGACCTTGCGCTGTGCGCTCTCCACGGCCTTCGACACGAACTTGTTCTGGATGGGCATGTTGTCCATATCGGCAGCCGACATGAGGCCGGAAAGCCGCTCCACGCGTTCGCCGCCGAAGAGCCGCATGAGGTCGTCTTCGAGCGAAAGGTAGAACTGCGTCTCGCCGGGGTCGCCCTGACGGCCGGCGCGGCCGCGCAGCTGGTTGTCGATACGGCGGCTCTCGTGCCGCTCGGTGCCGATCACGCACAGGCCGCCTGCAGCGATGACCTGCTCGTGCTCGCGTGCGCACACGTCCTTGGCGCGGGCGAGTTCTTCGGCATACGCGGCGGAGCGCGCCTCCTCGTAGCCCTCCGCCTCCGGGTCGAGGCCGCGTGCCTCGACGTTCTCGTTCGCAAGCTCCTCGGGGTTGCCGCCGAGCAGGATGTCCGTACCACGGCCGGCCATGTTCGTCGCGATGGTGACAGCGCCCAAACGGCCGGCCTGCGCGACGATGTGCGCCTCGCGCTCGTGGAACTTGGCGTTCAAGACCTCGTGCTTGATGCCGCGTTTATCGAGCGCGCGGGAAAGGCGCTCGGAGCTCTCGATGGAGACCGTGCCCACCAGAACCGGCTGGCCAGCGGCGTGGCGCGCCGCCACGTCCTCGGCGACGGCAGCATATTTCGCGTCGATCGAGCGGTAGATGAGGTCGTCGTGATCCTCGCGAATGACCGGTTTGTTCGGCGGGATGACCTGCACAGGAAGCTTGTAAATCTCGCGGAACTCGGCGTCTTCTGTGAGCGCGGTACCCGTCATGCCCGAGAGCTTGTCGTACAGGCGGAAATAGTTCTGCAGCGTGATGGTGGCGAGCGTCTGGTTCTCCTCGCGGACGAGCACGCCTTCCTTCGCCTCAATGGCCTGGTGGAGACCCTCGGAGTAGCGCCTGCCCTCCATGATGCGGCCGGTAAACTCGTCAACGATCTTGACTTCGCCGTTCGTGACCACGTACTGCTGGTCGCGATGGAACATGTACTGCGCCTTGAGCGCCTGCTGGAGGTGGTTCACGAGCGCGCCGGAGAGGTCGGCGTAGATGTCGTCGATTCCCAGGCGCTTCTCGATCTTCTTCAAACCCTGCTCAGTAGCGGCGATGGTGTGCTTCGCCTCGTCCATGACGAAGTCGCCGTCGGGCTCGGGCATGGCCTCGAGCGAAAGCGGGTCGCGCACGACCTCGGGGGCGCGCTTGAGTCCGCGCACGGCGCGTGCGAAGTCCTTGTAGGTGCTCGCCGAACGCGTACCCGCACCGGAGATGATGAGGGGCGTGCGCGCCTCGTCGATGAGGATGGAGTCGACCTCGTCGACGATGGCGAAGGCGTGCCCGCGCTGTACGCGCGCCTCCGCGCTCATGACCATGTTGTCACGCAGGTAATCGAAGCCGAACTCGGAGTTCGTACCATAGGTAACGTCTGCAGCGTAGGCGGGGCGCTTCTGCGCGAGCGGCATGCCGTTCTGCAGCAGGCCGACCTTCATCCCCAGGAAGCGGTAAATCTGCCCCATCCACTCGGAGTCGCGTTTCGCAAGGTAGTCGTTCACCGTGACGATGTGCACACCGGTTCCGGGGATGGCGTTCAGGTAGCCGGCGAGCGTGGAGACGAGCGTCTTGCCTTCACCGGTCTTCATCTCGGCGATCTGCCCCTCGTGGAGCGTCATGCCGCCGATGAGCTGCACGTCGAAGTGGCGGAGCCCCGTGGTGCGCTTGGACGCCTCGCGCACGACGGCGAACGCCTCGGGCAGCAGGCTGTCGAGCGACTCGCCGGCGGCATAGCGCTCGCGGAAGAGGTCAGTCTGGTGCGCGAGCTCCTCGTCGCTCATCGCCTCGTAGGTCGGCTCGAGGCCGTTGATCTGCTCCACGGTCTTTTGATAGCGCTTCAGCTCCTTGTCGGAGCCCACCGAGAGCAGCTTTGAGAAGAGTCCCATGTGCTTCCTTTTCCACGCGTCGAGAGCACGCGACCGGGCGCGCCCGCGACAAACGTTTCCAGCGGACCTATTCAATCTGCATAACTGTACCCGTTTGCCACTCGGGCGCGCACAGCGGATGTACAAGCGCACGGAGAAACCACGGCGAGGGGTTATTGGCGAGCCACTGGGAATGGCGAGCCACTGGGGACGGGGGTTATTGGCGAGCCAATCGAACCGGGTTCATGCGATCCGTCTTCAGCAGGTGGTCGCCCGGCGTAAAATGTGCCTGTAAACCGATGTGCCTACATGAAAGGAAATGCGATGAAGGCCATGAGGCTATCGAAGCGCGAGGTGCGCGATACCGAGGCGTTGCGCGCGATCGTGGAGGCGTGCCGAACCGTACGCTTGGGTGCCACGGACGACGAGGGCATGTTCATCGTTCCCGTGAGCTTCGGATACGACTGGCAGGTAGATAGCGGCGGTGCACCGCGTCTCACGCTCTGGTTCCATTCCGCGGAAGCGGGACGCAAGGCGGCGGCGTTCATGGCGAACAGCGAGGATGGTACGCCCGTCGCGATCGAGATGGACTGTGAGGATGGCCTCATCACGGGCGACTTCGCCTGCGCGTATTCATGCGCGTACCGAAGCATCATGGGATCTGGACGGGTCTTTCCTGTAGCTGCGTGCACGGAAAAGGTGCACGGCCTTGCCCGCATCATGGAACACATGGCACCTGGAGCGCCATGTGCGTTTTCCGACGAAGCGCTGAGTCGCGTCGCCGTGTGGCGCATCGAAGTAGATCGCTTCACAGGTAAACGGCGAGGCTAAGCGGAGCCTGGCGAACACCACGCCAAAAAATCCCCGCGCCGGCACTTCGACGCGGGGATTTCAATCCGAATACACGATTCGAGAAACGGGCTCGCTACTCGGCAGCGGTCTCCTCGGCAGGGG
>CAJLVH010000131.1 GCA_905210055.1 uncultured Enorma sp.
CAGCCAATATCCCCCGTCCCCTTTGGCTGGCGGCCCCCTTTGGCTGGCGTAACCCCCCGGGTGATTATACATCCTACCCAAGGGTCTTCTCTCCGAAACGGTAGAGCTCCTCGTCCGTCTTCTGCAGGGAGCATCCGTGGTCGATGCAGAAGAGCACGATCGCGTCGCGGCGATCCTTGCAGTAGAGCTCATTGGCACCAGCCGCCTTGAGCAGGCGGTTCGTCTCGCGCAGAGAAAGACCCATGGCAAGGGCGAGCTGCAGCACCTTGTCACGCGCAGGATTCCGCTGGCCTTTGAAGATCTGGTATCCGAACGTTTCGTTGATGCCCGCGGCGCGAACGACCTCGGCGCGCTTCAACCCATTTTGTTCAAGCAGCTCATTGAGGTATTTGACGAGCGTCCGGTGCGAAATGCCGTGGCGGTCCGTGAAAGCGACGGGGCTTGGCGCGCCAAGCAGCTCGTGCAGCAGCTCTTCGGTAAGCGGCTCGGCAGCGACCGCCGACTCACCCGTATCGTTCGTGCCACCCATGTCGTCCATCCTCCACGGCGTCGTCAAAGCGCTCCCCTTTTCGTCGCAGCCATTTCCAGCTCCCACCATACCTCTTTTCCGTCGCTTTTTCATGCGCGACCGGGCACGCGTCTCACGTACCCGGTCGCGTCCGCGATCTTCGGAATGAGGATGGCTCGTATCTGGGCGCTTACCGCGCACGGGAACCGCCTTACGAGAGCGTCCAGCTCGCTGCCGGCTCATCGGCGATTGCCGTACCGAAGTACAGCACCTTCACGGTGCCATCCTCGAAATAGATGTTCCCGGTAACGGATCCCCCCGCGGCAAGGGTACCCGAACCAAGCTCGTTTTCTGCAGAGGAGTAATACGTGTAGCTCTCCTGTGCGCCGTTGGCGTCTTCGCCCTTCCAATCGAACACGTTATAGCTCGCGGATTCATCGCCGTTGTTCACATACGTCACCTGTACGCCGATCACCGTCGAGTCGTCGTAATTCGCAAGGCCGGTCTCCACGGAATCGACCGTTACGGTCAGGCCGTTCTCAAGTTCCACCGTCGTGCCCACGGCAAGGTCGGTGGTCTGCTCGCCACCCTGGGATGTTCCCGTCGCCGCAGGTCCGTTCACCGCGTCATCGATTGCAGCGGAATACATGCTCTGCGTACCGAGCACGACCGCAATCGACACGATGTTCACCACGAGCGCGGCAATGGCGAGAGCCTTGCCCACGCGCTTCCCGCGAAACACGCCGATGGCACCCACGATTGCGAACACGACGCCGATGGCGCCCACCACGAAGGCGAAGTTGTTCACGATAGGCACCCACGAGATGATAAGCGCCAAGATGCCGAGCACCAACGCAACGATCGAGGCGACGGGGCGCGATGCCCCTTGAGTCGAAGCAGCCATAGATTCCTCCCGTTTCACTGCTGAATTCACCGGAGTCTCCCGGTTTTTCACCGGCACGCACCGGCTGCACCCATTGTGGAGAATCGCCCCGGCGATTTCATTAGCTGCCAGCTAAGGTTGCTGGCCGCCGCACAGCGCGCTCCTATCCCCGCAGTTTCACGTACCAACGCGGACGACCCCATCCGCGCGCCTCCTTCCACAAGCTCGTCATGTGCGAGCCGATCTGAATGGAGAGCACCTCGCCGTCGACGAGGCGAGTACGCATCGTAACGCGCGATACCTCATAGGTGCGGCCGTCGGGCAGCATGATGAACTGCGGTGTCTCGGTACCGTCGGCGCCGATTCGCAGAATGACATCGACGTATGTGCGCTTGCCCGTCGCCACCATCGCGCGGCGCCTCCCCTCTTCAGCGGTTCCTTCGCCCATCTTCTTCGGCTCTCTTCACGCCATAGGTATAGCACGCGGTGCGGACATATGTTCGATGGCGCAAACGGGCGTGCCCCTGCACCCACGCAATGAATGGTGAAAGAACGCGGCGACGCGAGCGCAGGTTTCGTGAGACAATGTCTCTCTGTCCCATTCGACCCATGCATTCAACCCAAGGACGCGGAGCCGCTATGAATATCAACCACGCGATCTTGCATATCTTCGACGCGCAATCGGCCGTCACCGTCTTCTCTGAAGCAGAGCTCGAGTTCGATACGCGCGCGGTGAAGTCGTTCGTCACGAAGCACCTCAAGCGGTCGCGCAACGCGGCGGATAACCACCCAGGCTCGTTCACCCAGGAAAGCGCCTTCGCAGCCGAACTCAAGCGGTACTTCTTCGGCGAGCGAACGTTCATCGACCTCTCGCAGCAGATTGCCGAATTCCTCTGCGAGCAGCTTTCCCATGCGGAAAAGCCGTCTTCGGCAGACATCCTGGTCGCCGATTTCGAAGACGACGAGGAGACCCGCTGGTTCGCCATCCTCATCATGGAAAGCCGTATGGCGTTTATGCACGAGGTCGCAAACGATGCCGGCACCGTTGCGGCAAAGATCGCTCGGCACCACGCCATCCTCCCTGCGCCCACGCAGAAGATCGCCTCGTATGCGCTCGTGCGCTCCCGCGACCTCGCCGTACTGTACCAGGATAAGCCGCGCACCATCATGGGTGCAGACACGCAACTCATCGTGGACGGCCTCTTGCAGTGCACGACGGGCACCTCGGCGAAAGAGGTCATCGATACCGTGACGCGCGCGGTAGCGGAAGCCGCAGAGGAGCACGGTGCGAATGCGGCGGTCGCACTCGCCGCCACGAAGGCCGCCATGGTGGAGCAGGTCGAAGTGGACGAGGAGCTTCCGCCCTGGGATATCGTGGACGAAGTCTTTGCCGAAGAACCCGCACTTCAAGCAACCGTGCGCCAGAAGCTCGAAGAGGAGCACGTGCCCGAGCGCGTGAGCGTCGAGCGTGCGCATGCGGAACGCCCGAGCGTGCGCAGCCAGAAGATTCGCACGGACACGGGCATCGAGATCACGTTCCCCGTCGAGATGAGCAAGAACTCGGAATACATCGCGTTCAAAAACGAGCCGAACGGCCTTATCTCGATCGAACTCAAGAACATCGGCGCCATCGAGAGCCGCTAACCAAAGCGGGACTCAGAGACCTGGTGTCAAAGTCCCAGCCCCAAAGTGGGACTCAGAGACCTGGTGCCAAAGTCTCACTCGAAGAGCGAGCTCGCGGCGTCCGCCACCCGGCCGACGGTAGCGGTGTGCACGAGTGCCTTGATGACGTCGCCCACGCATTCGCGCTGCTCAGGCTCGAGAGCGTCCATCGCTTCGCGCATCGCGGGCACGCTCGACCGCCAGTCCTCGCGGATATCCGCGAAGCGCGTGGCACCGGTGGCGCCGATCACGTCGAAGAGCGTGTCGACAAACCGCCCGCGCTCCTCGGGCGTGAAGCGTTCCATCCAGCTCTCAATCGTACTCGAAAGGTAGCGCGCGCTCGCCGTGAGACCGTCCGCATAAACGAAGTCGCACCCTTCGACTTCCCAGAGGAACGGGTTGTGCTGAAGCACCGAGATGCCCGAACTCTCCACGACACGCACGTCGGCGCCGTCGTCCATGATGAGACCGATGACCGAGGATTTCGGCACCGTCTTCACCACACGGGAGCGCATGCGGCGAAAGCCCGCACCCTCGAGGAACTCGCGCGGAAACCCGGGGCCGTCGTGTGAGAAGGCAGCGAGCACGCGGCCTTGCACCTCGCGCGACGCGGTCGAGGCGGCATACACCGCGAGGTTCCCACCTTTGGAATGTCCGCCCAAATAGAGCGGGCCTGTCACCTCGGTCGCAACGTGCTCTACGTAGCTCCGCGCCTCCTCTTGCGCCGGCACCGGACAGAGGTAGGCCATGTTAAGGTCTTCCTTCCACCCCACGATCGTCGAATCCGTCCCGCGAAACGCCACATACGCCTCGCCGGTGGGCAGAAGGAACGTCATCGCGGCGAACTGCTCCTCTGCCGCCTTGTTCGTCGCGAATTGGAACAGCGTGAGCCGGACATCACGGAAGCGCGGACTCGCGCACACGGCGAAGAGCACGTCGCGGCTACCCTCGGGGTCGAAGCTCGTGCCGAACATCGCCTCGAACTCCTCCGCGCGCAGAAGCTCGTGAAGCGCGATGCCCTCGCGCGTGCAGGCGGCATCGAGGGCGGGGCTCAGGCGAAAATACGAAAGCCAGGAGAAGACCAGGCTGTCCACCGCACAGAGCGGGCGCTCGGCGAAGGGGTCGAGCTGCGTCTGCACGTAGGTGAGAAACGACCCCGGCTTCTTACGGTCAGCAAGCGCGGAGAGACTGCTGGAAAGCCCGGCACCATCATCCGAGGCGACGCGCTGCCGAGCGGCATCGTCTTCGTACAGAGCAGCGTCGCGGGCACGGTCTTCGGCATATGCGGTGTTGCCTAAGCCGGACAGCTCCGTTGGAAGCGCGCGCTTCAATGCGTCGGACAGATCCGATAACGATGGCACAGCCGCCTCCCCTACAGCTCGAGCTCGATGTTGTCGATCACGTCGCGCAGCGCCTTAGCAGAGGCGTGGAGCTCGGCAAGCTCCTCCTCATCGAGCGAAATGGGCACGCGGCACTCGACGCCGCCGCGCCCCACGATCGTGGGCATGGAGATCGCGATATCCGAAAGGCCGTATTCGCCCACCATAAGCGAGGAGATGGGCAAGATGCACTTCTCGTCGCGCATGATGGCGGTGCAGAGGCGCTTCACGCTCATGGCGATGCCGTAGTACGTGGCGTGCTTGCGACGGATAATCTCGTAGGCCGCGTTTTTCACGTCCTCCGCGATGCGGTGCTCGGAATCCTCGTGGTCGAAGTGGCCGCGCATCTCGCAGAAATCCTTGAGCGGAACGCCCGCGACGTCTGCGCTCGACCACACGGCGAGCTCGGAGTCGCCATGTTCGCCGATGATGTACGCCTCGACGTCGCGCGGGTCCACGCCCAGGTGTGCGCCGAGCGCCTCCTGCAGGCGCGCGGAATCGAGCACTGTACCGGAACCGATCACGCGGCCTTCCGGCAGGCCGGACATCTTGATGGCGGCGTAGGTGAGCACGTCGACGGGATTCGACACGATGAGCAGGATGCCCTCGAAGCCGCTGTCGCGAATCTGGGGGATGATGCTCTGGAAGATCTTGACGTTCTTGTTCACCAGATCGAGGCGGGTCTCGCCGGGCTTCTGGGCGGCGCCTGCCGTCACCACGATGATTGCGGCGTCGGCGGCATCTGCGTAGTCGCCGGCGTAGATCTTCATGGGACTCGCGAACGGCGTGCCGTGCGCGATGTCGAGCGCCTCGCCCTCGGCACGGTCGCGGTCGACGTCGATCAAGACCATCTCGGAGAAGAGCTCGCTTTGCATGAGGGCGAACGCGGAGGACGACCCCACGAACCCGCACCCTACTACGGCAACTTTGCGATCGTTGATCATATGCAGCTCCTTACCTTCGGTTGGACTGGATGGGCTGGTTGGGGACGGGTTCGTTTCAACCCATTGGGGTTGCATCAGGTCGACTGGGGACGCCGGGAACGCGCAAAATGGGTTGAA
>CAJLVH010000132.1 GCA_905210055.1 uncultured Enorma sp.
CGCTCGCCGCCGGTGCCACCCTCGCCATCCTGCCCAGGCGCCTCTTCAGCGCTCCTGCGGAACTCGTCGAAGCGCTGCGCGAACGCCAGGTGACGGTGCTCGTGTGGGCAGTCGCGGCGCTTTGTCTGGTAAGCAGCCTGCATGCGCTCGACGGCGGCGAGCTGCCGAATATCCGTCTTGTACTGTTCTCGGGCGAGGTCATGCCCCAACCGCACCTCGTACGATGGATGCAGAAGCTCCCCGATGCCACCTTCGCAAATCTCTATGGCCCCACCGAGGTCACGTGCAACTGTCTCTACCACGCGGTCGATCGCAACCGCGCTTACCCGGGAAGCCTGCCGCTGGGTAACGCCTTCCCCAACCGCCGTGTGCTCGTACTCGACGAAGCGGGACATCCGGTCACGAAACCCGGCCAGGAGGGCGAGCTCTACGTGGGCGGTCCGGATATCGCGCTGGGATACTACGGCGACCGCAAGCGCACCGAGGCAGCGTTCGTGCAGAACCCGCTCGCACACGCGCTCCCCGAGACGCTCTACAAAACGGGCGACCGCGTGAGCGTGGGCGAAGGCGGCGAGCTCTTCTTCTGCGGACGCATCGATAACCAAATCAAGCATCTTGGCCATCGCATCGAGCTTGAAGAGATCGATGCCGCCTTCGAGCGCGAACCGGGCGTCGAGCGCTGCCGCTGCGCCTACGACGAAGACCGCCATCGCATCTACGCCTTCTACGAAGGCACGGCCGAAGGCAGGGAGCTTCGCGCCGCTGTGGCGAAGCGCCTGCCCATACCCCTCGTCCCCGCCCGCGCGATCTGCGTCGACGCCATGCCGCTCACCAAAAACGGCAAGGTCGACCGCCGCGCGCTCCTTGCACTCGTCACCCTGCGAGGGGCATCCGCAGCTCCTTTGCCCGCATCCGTCACCCCGTCCCCTGCATCCGTCACGCAAACGAGGAGGTCATGATGACAGATTCGCACCTCACCGACGCCGAGCTTTCCGCGCTTGCGCAAGCATACGGCACCCCGCTCTACGTCTTCGACGAACGCGTCCTCGCCGAGCGCGTACACTACCTGCGAAGCGTCTTTCAAGAGCCACTTGAGCTCTGCTTTGCCATGAAGGCGAACCCGTTCGTGTTGCCAGAGGCTACGCCACTCGTCGACCGGATCGAGGTATGCTCGCCTGGCGAATACCGCATCTGCCGGGTGCTCGGCATACCGCAGTCGAAGCTCGTCATCTCCGGCGTGTACAAAGACGAGGAAACCATCGCAAACGCCCTCGGCAGCACGCAACTGCCCGCAGCGGTGACGATCGAGTCGCTCGGCCAGCTCGACCTCGTGGAAGCGCTCGCGAACCGTCGCGGCGAGCGCGTACGCGTGCTGCTACGCCTGAGCAACGGGAGCCAGTTCGGCATGGATCGGCAGGATCTTATCGAGGCGGCGCGCCGCGTGCTTGCCCATGAGCACCTCGATGCGCTCGGCATCCAGCTCTTCACCGGCACGCAGAAGACCTCGCTCGCCCGGCTTGGCCGAGAGCTCGACGCTCTCTCCTCGCTCATGCTCCAGCTCGAGCGCGCGCTTGGGTGGCGGCCGAAGGAACTCGAAATCGGTCCTGGGTTACCCATTGCATACTTCCCCGGCGACGACCTCGACGAACACGCGTTTTTCACCGCGTACGCGCGCATGCTCGCGAGTCTCGCGTTCGACGGGCGTATCGTGCTGGAACTCGGACGGAGCCTCGTTGCCTCGTGCGGAACTTACCTCACGAGCGTCGTCGATGCAAAGCGCGTGGGCAGCCAGAACTACGCCATCGTCGACGGCGGCATCAACCAGCTTGTGTACTTCGGCCAATCCATGGCCATGCGCCAGCCGCCGGTACATCTGGTGAGCGACCGCATTGCCGAGCAACCGCGCTCCCCCGAGCCGGTGGAGCGCGCGGATGTGGACGCCCCTTCCCCGGATGGGGGTGCTGAACTGGAAGCGTGGACCGTGTGCGGAGCACTCTGCACGACGAACGACCTGCTCGCGAAGCAGCTCCCCCTGCCAGGACTCACGCTCGGCAGCGTCCTCGCCTTCGAGAAGACGGGTGCCTACAGCATGACCGAGGGCATCTCGCTGTTTTTGAGCCGCGACCTTCCGCGTATCGCCATCGTCGACGCAGGCGGGCGGAGCCGGCTGGTGCGCGAGGGCATCCGCACCGACCCCTTCAACACGCCACGCTGGGCGCTCTGCGCATCCGAGCAACCGAATCCCCACACGAACGCGTAACCGCTACCCCCTTATACATATGCAACTGCGCCTCTATTGATAAGACGACAGAAAGGAAACTCCCATGGAAACCATCATCTCCCTGCTCGAAGAGCTCAAATCCGGCGTCGACTTCGCCTCGAGGACGGATCTCGTCGATAGCCGCGTGCTCGACTCCCTCACGATCCTCGCTCTCGTCTCCGATCTTGAGGATGCCTTCGACATCACCATCCCCGCCGTGGAGATCGTGCCACAGAACTTCAACTCCGTCGCCGGCATCTTGGCCATGGTCGTCCGCCTGCGCGAGAGCGGCTTCTAGGAGACCGTCATGACCTCGTACTTCTCGCTCGCGATGCTCGGCGCCTTCCTACCAGCGACGATGCTCGCCTATCAGATTATCCCGCGCCGCGCGCGCTGGGTCGTGCTCCTCGCGGCAAGCTACGCGTTCTTTTGGAGCATCAGCGGGGCGCTGATCGTCTACCTCCTTGCCGCGACGGTCACGATCTGGCTCATCGGCCTGGGGCTCAGCCGCCTCATCCAAGCGCGTGCGGAAGCGCTCAAGGAGCCCGGTGCCGATCGGCGCGCGGTGAAGCACTGGCACCAACGACGCATGAAGGCCGTGCTCGCCCTCGGCATCCTGGTGAACATGGGCATGCTCTTCAGCTTCAAGTACGTTCCCTTCACCGCACGAACGCTCGCCCCGCTGGCAACTCCGCTCCTCGCGCCTTTCGGCATCACCTGGCCGGAACACGTCGCCGGCATCGCAGCCCCCATCGGCATCTCGTTCTACACGCTGCAAGCGATCTCGTACCTCGTCGACGTGTATCGCCAACGCATCACCGCCGACACGAACCTTGGCCGTCTTGCCTTGTACCTCGCGTTCTTCCCGCAGATCATGGAAGGCCCTATCTGTCGCTACGACCAGACCGCGGGCGTCCTCATGGCGGGCAATCCCATCACGGCAGAGGGGCTCTCGACGGGCGCTGTGCGAATCTGCTGGGGGCTTGCCAAGCAATACCTGGTTGCCAACCGGGTGAATATGCTCGTCAAAGCCGTCTTCGCAAGCTCCGGCTCCTACGGTGGGGGCATCACGCTGCTGGCGGGTGCGCTCTATACGCTGCAGCTGTACTGCGATTTCTCGGGCACCATGGATTTCGTGGTGGGCACGGGCAGAATCTTCGGCGTGCGCCTGCCCGAGAACTTCCGCCAGCCCTTCTTCTCGCGCACCGCGTCTGAGTTCTGGCAGCGCTGGCATATCACGCTGGGACTTTGGCTCCGCGATTACGTGTTCTACCCCGTCTCGCTCAGCACCCCGGTGAAGCACGCGGGGCATGCAGCGCGCAAGCTGCTGGGAAACCATATGGGCTCGGTCGCGGTGAGCGGCATCGCGCTTCTCGCCGTGTGGTTTGGCAACGGACTCTGGCACGGAGCGGGCGGGCAGTACGTGCTCTTCGGCCTCTATTGGTTCGCCGTCATATGGCTCGGCGGGTTTGCCGAGGTACTCGCGCAGGAATGGTGCCCGCGCCTGGGCATCCGTCGCGACGGCACGGTGTGGCGCGCCTTGCAGCACGTCCGCACGCTCGGCATCGTCGTGGTGGGCGAGATCATCTTCCGCGCACCCGGTGGCAGAGCAGCGCTGAAGCTTCTCGCCGAGGCGGTGCGGAATCCCTCGATTAGTTCGCTCTTCGACGGAACCGTGGCGAAGCTCGGCCTCTCCTCCGCCGACGCCGTCTGCCTGCTCATCGCGCTCGCGGCGCTCCTCGTCGTTGGCCTCATGCGCGAGCGGGGAGCATGGAGCGCCGAGCGACTATGGCGCGTCTCTCATCTTGCGCCGTGCCTCATGTGCTGCGCGCTCTTCTTCATCGTCATCATCTTCGGCGCGTACGGCACGGGTTATGTCCCCGTCGATCCCATGTACGCCTCGTTCTAACACGAAATGCAGCAGCCGAATAATACACGGGATGACGGGCGGCGCGGCACACTCCCGTGGTAAAGCCCCCTCCCTTCTTCCCGCATCCCACCGAAAGGACCACCATGCACCTTCCCCGCTTGCGGCACGTCGCCTTCGCCGCTTTTGTGGCAGCGGGCATGATCTGCCTGCTCGCACTTGCCTCGCGCGTCGTCGTCCCTAAGAACAACCAAGTGGAATTCGGCCAGGCCGACGCCCCCGCCTTCGGCGTGCTCGGCGAGCCGCGCGATAGCATCGACGTGCTCTTCCTCGGCGATTCCGAAGCGTACTGCTCGTTCTCTCCGCTCCAGCTCTGGGGCGAGCAGGGCATCACCTCGTACGTGGCGGCCACGAGCGCCCAGCGCCTCCCCTATACGCGCTCGATTCTTCTGAAGGCCTTGCAGAACCAGCGCCCGCGCGTCGTGGTACTCGAGACGAACTGCCTCTTCCGCAAGACGCCCACGGGATTCGCAGCCATCCGCGCGCTCTCCGATATCTTCCCCGTCTTCGAGTACCATAGCCGCTGGAAAAGCCTGCGACCGGAGGATTTCATCTCGACGCCTCGCGCCACATGGACGGATCCGAACAAGGGGTATCGGCTGCGTACCTCGGTGAACGCCGCGAGTGCCGAGCGATCGCGCACCTATATGGAGCCGAAGGGCGAAACCGCGACCATCCCTGCGCTCAACCGGTGGTACCTCGACGACATCGCACGCATCTGCCGTGAGAACGGGGCGCAGCTCGTTTTAGTGAGCACGCCGAGCGTGAAGAACTGGTCGCTAAGCCGCCATGCGTGCGCTGAACAGGTAGCGGCGGAGCTCGACGTTTCATACATCGACTTCAATATGGGAAGCGAGCACGTCGATATCGACTGGGAACGCGATACGTTCGATAAAGGCGACCATCTCAACTTGTACGGCGCCCAGAAGACGACAAGCGCCATGGGCGTCCTGTTACGCCAAACGTTCCACGTCCCCTCGCACGCAGGCGACGATGCCTACCAATCCTGGGACGACAACTACGCACGCTACCAAAAGGACGTGAAAAAGGCCTCCCGAACGGGCGAATGAGCCATTGGCCAAAATCCCCCGTCCCCAATGGCGGGCTTGGCGCGCCAGCGTCACTTTGGGGACGGGTACGTTTGTGTCAAAAACGTCACAAACGTACCCGTCCCCAAAGTGACGCACCCGTCCCCAAAGTGTTAATCGCGCCTGTAACAAATGGGTTTCGGGACTTGGAACGATGGCGAGCGCCGCCTGGGAACGGCATAATGGTGCACCACGAACCATCTATCGTCC
>CAJLVH010000133.1 GCA_905210055.1 uncultured Enorma sp.
GCTTCTGCTCGAACGCGGCGACAACGCGAGCCGCAGGGAGCAGGCGATCGAGCACTTCTATCGAACCGCAGAGCTCGACCCCGAGAGCAACATCCAATTCGGTCTTGGCGGCGCCGGCACCTTCTCGGACGGCAAGCTCACCACCGGCACGAAGAACCCGGCGCATCGGCGTATCCTCGAAACACTTGTTGCCGCCGGCGCGCCGCGCGATATCCTCTGGGACGCCAAGCCCCATGTGGGTTCCGATATTCTTCCCACCGTTGTCGAGAACATCGTCGCCTGCATTCGCGAGCTCGGGGGCGAGGTTCGTTTCCGCACACGTCTTGTCGACATCGAGCGAACCGGCGGATGCTCCGGCGGCGTGCGCGCCATCCGCGTCGAGACGCAGGCGGACGGCGTTGCCCAAGAGGAACGTATCCCCTGCAACCAGCTCATCCTTGCCTGCGGACACTCTGCACGCGACGTATTCGAGCTCCTCAAGCAACGGGGCTTTGAACTTGAACGGAAAACGTTTGCGATGGGCGTACGCATCGAACATGCCCAATCGGCCATCGACCGGGCGCAATACGGACGTTTCGCGGGAAACCCAGCACTGGGCGCCGCGCCCTATAAGCTCGTTGCCCATGTGGGAGACCGCAGCCTCTTCACGTTCTGTATGTGCCCGGGCGGAGAAGTCGTCGCTGCGGCGTCGGAGCCGGAGGGGGTGGTGACGAACGGCGCAAGCCTCCATGCGCGCGCGGGTGAAAACGCGAACTCCGCGTTGCTGGTGAACGTCACGCCTGAAGACCTCCCTGGAGCAGACCCCCTCGAGGGCATCGCGCTCCAACGAGCCTGTGAGCGCACCGCCTACGACCTCGGCGGCGGAGCATACCGCGCGCCGGCGCAGCTCGTAGGCGACTTCCTTGCGCGAACCGCCAGCACGGACTCCGGGGCGATTATGCCCACCTACCCGCTCGGCGTTACCTGGACCGCCCTCGATAACGCGTTGCCCCGCCACATCATCGATACGCTTCGAGCTGGTATCCCCCTGCTGGGACGCAAACTCAAGGGATTCGACGCCACCGACGCCGTGCTGACCGGCGTGGAATCGAGATCGAGCGCGCCGGTCACCGTTGTACGCGGCCGTGATTGCGTTGCGTTCGGCGCACCGGGTCTCTATCCCTGTGGCGAGGGCGCTGGCTATGCGGGCGGCATCATGAGTGCCGCCACCGACGGCATCCGCTGCGCCGAGGCGGTACTGAGGGAGCTTGCGAATCGATAACCCCGTGCCGGACGGGCGCCCCGGCTTCTCTTTTCGCTTGTCCTCGCAATGAGGCTGACGCCTCATTGCTGCGGAATCGCTCAAAGTGAAGCCGGGGCGCCCGTCCGGCACACCTACCCGCAACAAACCTCGACCAGCGACGCGGCGCAAAGGTCGCCGTCGTCCTTGCGGGTGAGGTTAGAGTGAGGAAGGGTACCGGAGGTTGGCGCCGCGACTCATTCCCTGGGGGGGCAACTAAGTCCGGGACTCGGGCTCCCATTTCGGCAAACCGTAGCACCACGGTCGCGCGAAGCCCGTTTTCGGCTCTGGAAGTCCGTGGTGTTACCGTTTCGCGCGGGATGACGCGTGAGGTTTGGCGGCAACAACGGGTTTTCAGCTCGCAGGTGACCCCATTTCCCAAATCGGTCCAAATGAACAGTTTTCACGGTACTGCCGAAGTAACCGGACGATTTCACCGGATGAAACGGCAGGTACGGGGATCGGACATGTGCGCGCTACTTCGCCATCCCCCCGAAAACCGTTCGTTTGGCGCGATTTGGGAATCAAGATGCCGCGCGCGTGAGAATTTCCGTCCAGGACTCAGATTCTCGCTCGCTGGAAGGCGGGATGCCGCGGGCGCTGAAAGCCTTGCGCTCCTGAATGGAAATGAACTGGTAAACGAACTTGTCGCGCACGGTAGCCCCGGTGTTCCGCTGGGCGATTCCGCAGCAAGAGGGCGAAGCCCTCTTACGAGGACAAGCGAAGCGGAACACCGGGGCGGCCGTGTGCGCTCAGCGTCGTTGACCATTCGTCAAACATGGATAAAGCGTGACGCGGCACGCAATTTTCGATGTGCGGGACGCCCTCATGCCAGAGCTTTGCTAGCGTATGTGTGGTTGACGTTTATTAATAAAACGTCAATAACTATTGCAAAGCGAGGCTTTCATGTCTTTTCATATCATCGGAACGGGCTCTGCCCTACCCGAGCGATGCATAACGAACGACGATCTCTCGCAGTTCCTCGACACCACCGACGAGTGGATCTTCACGCGCACCGGCATCAAGGAACGCCGCGTATGCACTTTCGAAACGCTTGACGACCTTGCATGCGCCGCAAGCCTTCGCGCTCTTGAAGCGGCCGACGTCACGGCATCGGAACTCGATCTCATCGTGTGCGCGACTACATCGGGTGACCATATCCTACCTGCGCAGGCCTGCGCCATCGCAGAGCAAATCGGGGCTTCCTGCCCGGCTTTCGACGTGTCCGCTGCCTGCGCCGGTTTCGTCTTCGCGCTCGATATCGCAGACGGCTTCTTTGCACGAGGCAGAGCGAGGCGCGCCCTGATCGTCGCCGCAGAGCAGATGTCGCGCTTGCTCGACTGGACAGATCGCGCCACATGCGTACTGTTCGGCGACGGAGCCGCTGCGTGCGTGATTGAGGCCGGAGGCGCAAGCCCGCTCGCCATCGAGCTCTCGACCGCTCCCGATACCGCCGCGCTCTCCGTTCCCGGCGTACCCGGCACCTCGCCCTTCGCCTCCATGCGATCCCCGCAAAGCATGCTCGCCATGAACGGCCGCCGCGTCTTCAAGTTCGGCGTCAATGCCATCTGCGATGCCGTGCACAAGCTCTGCGAAACCGCACATATCGAACTCGAGGATATCGACCACTTCGTATTCCACCAAGCGAACGACCGTATCCTCGCCGCCGCATCTCAACGACTCGGCATCGAGGATGGTCGCATGGCGCGCACGCTGCGCACAACGGGCAATATCTCGAGCGCCTGCATCCCCTATACCCTCGACGTGCTCGCTCGATCAGGCGAGCTGCACCCCGGCGACCTCATCGCGCTCGTGGGTTTCGGCGCGGGCCTTGATGTGGGCTCGTCCCTCATTCGCTGGGAGTAACCCGGCACACAACGTAGCCTCCGCGCATCCCGCGCGAGGAAGATAGAAAAGGAGAAACCATCATGGCAAACACCACGTTCGATCGCATCTGCACCATCATCCGCGACAACGGCGGCACCGAGGGTGAGCTCACGCTCGACACCAAGCTCGCCGACGCCGGCCTCGACAGCCTCGCGACCGTCGAGGCGGTCATCGCCTGCGAGGATGAGTTCGGCATCGAGATCGAGACCGAGTCCAACCCCGAGACCGTGGGCGAGCTCGTCGAGCTCATCGAGTCGCTCATGGAGAACTAAGATGCTGCGCTCCCCCATCTGCGAGACGCTGGGCATCGAAAAGCCCATCTTCCAGGGCGGCATGGCATGGATCGCCGACGCCTCCCTCGCCTCGGCGGTATCTGAAGCGGGCGGCCTTGGCATCATCGCCGCGATGAATGCGAACGCCGCGTGGCTCCGTTCCGAAATCCAGGCGCTCCGTGCCAAGACGGATAAGCCCTTCGGCGTGAACGTCATGCTCATGAGCCCGTTTGCAGATGAAGTCGCCCAGGTCGTCATCGAAGAGCGCGTACCCGTGGTCGTGACGGGCGCCGGCAACCCCGTGAAGTACATGAAGGCCTGGAACGAGGCTGGTATCAAGGTCATTCCCGTCGTCGCGTCCGTGGGGCTTGCCCGTATCGTTGAGCGCGCCGGCGCCGCTGCCGTGATCGCCGAAGGCGGCGAAAGCGGCGGACACGTGGGAGACGCCACCACCATGGCGCTCGTCCCGCAGGTTGTCGACGCCGTAAACATCCCCGTCATCGCGGCGGGCGGCATCGCCGACGGTCGCGGCATGGCCGCCGCTTTCATGCTCGGGGCGCGCGGCGTCCAGGTGGGTACGCGCTTCCTCGTGGCAGAGGAATGCACCGTCTCCGAGGAATACAAGGAGCGCGTGCTCAAGGCCAAGGACATCTCCACACTCGTCACCGGTCGCCGTACCGGCCATGCGGTTCGCTGCCTCAAGACGCCCTTCACCAACACCTTCGCCAAGCGTGAAAACGAGGGAGCCCCGATCGAGGAGCTCGAGCAGATGGGTGCCGGCGCGCTCCGCAAGGCGGCGAAGGACGGCAACTACGAGGAGGGTTCGTTCATGTGCGGACAGGTTGCCGGCCTCGTCCACGAGCGCCAGAGCGCCGCGCAGATCGTCGATGATATCGTGGGCGGCGCCGAGGCGCTCCTCAAGGGGGCGGCGCAATGGGTGGCGTAGCCTTTCTCTTCGCCGGCCAGGGCGCCCAGCATCCCGGCATGGGCGCTGCGCTCGCCGAACGCGAGGCTGCCGCGCAAGCGGTCTTCGCCACGGCGGACGCCCTACGCCCCGGTACGAGCGACCAATGCTTCAGCGGCACCGCCGATGAGCTCAACCAGACCGCCAACACGCAGCCCTGCGCATTTGCCTGCGACCTCGCTTGCGCCAGGGCGCTCGAGGCTCACGGCATAACGCCGGCAGCCGTCGCCGGATTCTCCCTGGGGGAGGTCGCCGCGCTCACCTTCGCGGGCGCTCTGAGCGACGCACAGGGCTTCGAGCTCGTCTGCCACCGCGCCCGATTCATGGACGCAGCGGCGAGGAGGCATCCCGGCTCCATGCGCGCTGTGCTCAAGCTCGATGCGGAAACGGTCGAGCACTTGGCGCGCGAGGCGGGGGAAGCGTGGCCGGTGAACTACAACAGTCCTAAACAGACCGTCGTGGCGGGCTCGCCCGAAGCACTCGAAGCGCTCGATGTCCTTGTGAAAGCCGCTGGCGGGCGCAGTATGCCCGTCGCAGTCTCGGGCGCGTTCCACAGCCCGTATATGGAGCAGGCTTCGCGCGAACTTGCAGCCTATCTGGACGGCAACGTTCAATTCGCCGCTCCGCGCATCCCCGTCATCGCGAATCTCACCGCCGCCCCCTACCCGAGCGGTTCAGATGAGGCGGCCGCCCAAGAGCGCGCCGAGACGCTCGCTGCGCAGGCATCTCACCCCGTCCAGTGGGTGAACACCTTGCATGAACTCGAACGCCGCGGTATCGACACGTTCGTCGAAGTCGGTCCCGGGAAAACGCTTACCGGCCTTGTGAAGCGCACGTTGAGCGGCATCAAGACCCTTTCGTGCGAAACGCCCGAAGAGCTCGATACGGTGCTCGCCGAGCTCGAGGCAGCCGGGCAAACGCCCGCAAACTAGGAGGTTCCATGGCAGAGCAGGCAACACAGCAGCGCCGGTGCGCGCTCGTCACCGGAGGCTCACGCGGCATCGGCCGCGCAGAGGGGCAAGCATTTGCTCGTGCAGGG
>CAJLVH010000134.1 GCA_905210055.1 uncultured Enorma sp.
GCGGCTCCTCGCTCGGCTCGCTCGCAGGCAGCCTGGGCGGCATCCTTCCGCTCGCGCGCATCATCGTCGGCGCGGTGCTTGTCATCTGCTTCTTCCTGCCGATGTACGGCCTGTATGGCATCGCCGAGGTCAGCCCCATGCAGATGACGTTTGGCCTCGACGTCTTCGGCCAGCACGTCGACGGCTCGATCAAGAACCTCTACTACCTCATCCCGGGCATCGTAACGCTCGCCGCCACCTTCCTGTACCAGGGACGTGAGGCGAACATCGCCCCGCTCCTCGCCGGCGTGCTCGGCCTCATCTTCATCTTCATGACGATGGAAGACGGCGTCAGCATCCTGTTCGGTGGTTGGCTCTTCATCATCGCCTGCATCGTGGGCATTGCGATTGGCGCGCTCCAGACGTTCGCAGGGCGGAAGTAAGGCTCGCAAGCGTAGACTGCGGTAGATACTTTCTCTGATACGGTACCCAACCAGCTAGCATCAAAAGGGGGGGCCAGCCGAAGTTCGGCTGCCCCCGCTCTTTTCATAGTTCTTGCCGAGAAGTCCCGTCTGCAGCAACGGCGGCAAACGCGCGTGCAGCTTAGTAGAGCTTCGCGCCCGCCGGGATGCTGTCGTCCACGATGAGGACGTTCAGGCGCTCCTCGGCCTCGTCGCCCTCGCCCTCGGCGTGCACGGCGCTGATGATCATGCCGCAGGAATCGATGCCCATCATCTTGCGCGGGGGCAGGTTCGTGATGGCGACGAGGGTCTTGCCCACGAGCTCCTCCGGCTCGTAATAGTCGTGGATGCCGGAGAGGATCACGCGGTCCTCGCCCGAGCCGTCGTCCAGCGTGAAGGCGAGGAGCTTCTTGCTCTTCTTCACCGCCTCGCAGGCCTTCACCTTCACCGCGCGGAAGTCGGAGCGGCTGAACGTGTCGAAGTCGACGAAGTCCTCGAAGAGCGGCTCGATCTGCACCTTGCTATAGTCGATCGTGGGCTTCTTGGGCTCCACGAAGGGGCTCGCCGCACCCGCGGCCTGCTCGGCAGTAGCAGCTTCCTGCGCGGCCTTCGCCGCAGCAGCGCCGCTCGCGGCTCCCTTCTCGGGGCGCATATGCGGGAAGAGCAGCACGTCGCGAATGCTCGCGGAATTCGTGAGCAGCATGACCACGCGGTCGATGCCGATGCCGATGCCACCGGCCGGCGGCATGCCGTACTCGAGCGCGCGCACGTAGTCCTCGTCGTACTCCATGGCCTCGTCGTCGCCGCCGGCCTTCTCCTCCATCTGCTTGGCGAAGCGCTCCGCCTGGTCGACGGGGTCGTTGAGCTCACTGAAGGCGTTCGCGTACTCGTGGCCGGCAATGACCAGCTCGAAGCGATGCGTGAGGCGCGGGTCGTCCTCGAAGCGCTTGGCGAGCGGGCTCACCTCGACGGGATAATCGACCACGAACGTGGGGTTCACGATGGAATCCTCGCCGCGCTCGTCGTAGATCTCGGCGATGAGCTTGCCGGCGCCCCACTCGGACTTGACCTCGATGCCGCACTCGGCGGCAGCGGCGCGCAGCTCCTCGATGGGCGTATCGAGCGTGAGCTCCCTGCCCATTACCTCGGAGACGATCTCGGTCATGGGGCGGCTCGGCCAGGTGCCGGAAAGATCGATCGTCTGCCCCTGATACTCAATCTGCTCGCCCGCGCCGATGGCCTTGGCGGCAGCCTTGATGACGCCCTCGGCGAGCTCCTTCATGCCCTCGAGGTCGCTGTAGGCGCGGTACGCCTCCATGGTGGTGAACTCGGGGTTGTGCGTTTGGTCCATGCCTTCGTTGCGGAAGATGCGGCCGATCTCGAACACGCGCTCGTAGCCGCCCACGAGCAGGCGCTTCAGGTGCAGCTCGGTCGCGATGCGCAGGTAGCACTCCTGGTTGAGCGCGTTGAAGTGCGTAATGAACGGCTTCGCGGTGGCGCCGCCCTGAATGGTCTGGAGAATCGGGGTCTCGACCTCCATGTAGGCGTTGTCCTCCATGTAACGGCGGAACGCCGAGATGATCTGCGAGCGCTTGCGGAACGTGTCGCGCACGTCGTCGTTCATGATGAGATCCACGTAGCGCTGACGGTAACGGGTCTCCTTATCGGAAAGGCCGTGGAACTTCTCGGGCAGCGGGCGCACGGCCTTGGAGAGCAACGTGAGCTTGGTGGGTGCCACGGAAAGCTGACCGCGCTTCGTGCGCACGACCTTGCCCGTCACGCCCACGATGTCACCCAGGTCGAGCTCGCCCAGGAGCTCCCAGTCCGTCTCGCTCATGTCGTTCACGCGGCAGAAGAGCTGGATCTCGGCCGTCGTATCGCGCACCACCGCGAAGGCGATCTTGCCCTGGCCGCGCTTCGCCATGATGCGGCCGCCGATGCTCACCACGTCTTCCGTGTCCTCACCAGCGGCAAGCCCGGCGTACTTCGCCTCGATATCGGCAACGTAGTCGGTCACCTCGGAGTGCTCCGGGTACGCCTCGCCGCCGGCGGCGAGGATCGCAGCACGCTTCGCCAGGCGATGGGCGCGCTCGTCGTTCAACGTCGAGACCGCGTCTGCCGCGGCCGCCTGCTGTGCCTGCTCTTGCTGCTCTGCCATCATCTGCTCCTTGCTCGAATCGCAGGGTGATCCCGCAAACGCTTGAGCGGCGGGATCGGAACTAGAATCGAAAAAGCTCCCTAGGTCGAGACCCGGGGAGCTCCTAACCACGCGACGCGCTCGACCCGGGGTCTAGCGCGAGATCTTCGTGATAGTGTACGTGCGCGTCTTGCCAGAGGGAAGCTGGACCTCGACGGTCTCGCCCTCGGCGTGGTTGATGATCGCACGGCCGATGGGCGACTCGTTGGAAATGCGGTGACGGAGCGAATCAGTCTCGGTGCTACCCACGATCGTGACCTCGGTCACTTCGCCGTTCTCGTCCACGAGTTCGACAACACAACCGAGCGACACGGTGAAGGTGTGGCCGGTGTCCTCGGCATCCTTGGCATTCGCGAGGATGGCGCGAATCTCGTTGATGCGAGCGGCGTTCTTCGCCTGCTCCTCGCGGGCGTCGTCGTACTCGGAGTTCTCGGAAAGGTCGCCGAAGTCGCGCGCGACCTTGATGCGCTCGACGATCTCCTTGGTGAGGTCGCCCTCGCGATACGCGAGCTCTTCCTCGAGCTTCTGGCGACCTTCGGCGGTAAGTACAATCTCATTCGTTTCCATTGAGCAGGCTCCTTGCATCTATGCTAGCTCGATGTGCGTACACATAATAACGGCCGACGCCCCGTTCGGGTAGCCGGCCGCAAACGTTCTATAGGAAGAACAAAGCTACTCCGAAATGGGGCTTTCGTCTTCGGACTCTTCCTTCTTCTTCTTGGCCTCGGCAAGCTTCTCCTCGAGCTCGCGGATCTCGCGATCCTCCTCGCTCTCCTCAGCGGGAGCGGACTCCTCGTCGCCCTTACCGGACATACCCTCGCGAAGACCCTTCACCGTGGCACCCAGCGACTTGCCGAGCTGCGGAAGCGCCTTGGGTCCGAAGATGAGCAGGGCGATGATCAGAATGACGATCCACTCAAAGCCTTTAGGCATAGTATTCCTCCAATACTGGAAAACGAGCTCGGTTGAGTATACCGCGAGGGTGCTTGCCAAACAACCATTTCATAGCATAAGCGCGATTGTGCGGAGTGGAAGAATTCGCAGGAGGATGCCCATGAGCTGGAGTCATAAGAGGCCAGGGGATGTAAACGTTTCGTAAAACCCCAAAGCCCCAGGTTCATCCCCACTTGGGGTCTTGGTATACCGAATAATCCTCGCCGATACCAAAACAGGCCAGAGCGGATACCCACTCTGGCCTGCGAAAATACGATGGTCGGGTTGACTGGATTTGAACCAGCGACCCCCGCGTCCCGAACGCGGTGCTCTACCAAACTGAGCCACAACCCGAAGCAGATAGCTATACTAGCAGAACGTTTCGAACAATGCTAGCTCTCGATTACCGTTGCTCCCGACTTTTCCATGGTTGCCGCATATGCCCACCATTCATGCAGGTTTTGAGCAGCCGCGGCGATCGCGCGGGCGCGCTCGAGCGAATCGCAGAGCGCGAACGAGCACGCCCCCGAACCCGACATCAGCGCAGCACGAACACCCTGCTGCGCGCGCAACCACGCCAGCACGTCATCAATCTGCGGCTCGAGCGCGCACGACGCAGGCGCGAGGTTATTCGCGATGCTCGCGCAAACGGCATCGCCATCATGGTTGCGCAGCGCCTCGATCATAGGATCCAACGGCGGCAACGGACACGGCTCCTCATCGAAACGCGCGTAGGCGGCTCCGGCGCTCACGCCGGCATCCTGCGGCTTCACGAGCACGACCGGCATACCCTCGAACGGCTCGAAGCGCTCCCGCAGGCAATCGCCCGCACCATCGAGATATGCGAGCGGGCCATGCAAGAAGAAGGGGACGTCGGCACCGATGCTGCGCGCGACCTTATCCACCCGCTCATCGTGCACGTCGATTCCCCACAGCTTGCACAAGCCCACGAGCACCGCCGCGGCATCTGCGGAAGGGCCGCCGAGCCCCGCCTGCAGCGGAATGCGCTTTTCGATCGAGATATGCGCACGCGGCTCGAAGCCGAATGCACGCGCCAGCTCAACAGCCGCGCGATATGCGGTATTCCGCTCCATGGGAACGTCTACGGCGGGTTCGGTGAGCACCACGAGCTCGTTCGCCGGTTCGATGCGCAGGGTGTCGGCCAAATCGAGCGCCGCCATCACGGAGTCGACGCGATGGTAGCCGCGTCCGTCTTTTTCGGTATGGATACCGAGGTAGAAATTGATCTTCGACGGAGCGGAAACGACGATGGGGACGTCGGTGCTAGTTTTCATCGGCCTGGTCGACGGCGGGCGTGAAGATGTGCTCGCCCGTCTCGGGATCAAAGAGCTCGACCGTGCCCGTGAGCACGTCGACATACTGGTAGCTTTGGCGCGAGGTGCGACCGCGGCGCTCGGTCACCTCGACGACGAACACCGCAGGATGCACGGACTTGACGACACCCATGCGCTCGATGACGCGCGTGCGCCCCATGTTCGCCTTGACCTTCACGCGCTGGTCGACCATGCCGCCCAGCAGCTCCTGGATCTCTTCGACTTTATTGACTTCAGCCTCTGCCATGAATCGTGCCTCCCACGGGAGTACAAACAGTGAGCGTACCCCCAAGATAGTCAAACGAAGCGAGTATAGCAGCCTTGGAAGCAAAATGCGAACGCAATGTACCCCGGGGATGAAGCTGACCCAATTGGGGACGCGCCAGCCAAGGGGGACGGGGGATATTGGCCGGGCGGCCGGGCGTAAAATTACCCCAGGGGTTTTTGACATATGCCAGGCGAGCAGCTCGGCAAGTATGTTGACAACATATGTCAAAACCCCTGGGGTAATTTTACGCCCGGCCGCC
>CAJLVH010000135.1 GCA_905210055.1 uncultured Enorma sp.
CTCCAAGTGGGCTACTCCGCCGCCTCGTCCTTGCCGAACGTATCGCGGTCGGGGGCGAAGCTCTGCATGGCCTCGATCGTGCGGGCGAAGAGCTCATCAAGCTCCCAGCCGAGTTTTTCGGCACCCGAACGGATTACGTCGCGCGAAACGCCGGCGGCGAAGCGCTTGTCCTTGAACTTCTTCTTGAGCGACTTCACATTGAAATCCATGACGCTCTTGCTGGGGCGCATGACCACGGCAGCGCCGATGAGGCCGGTGAGCTCTTCCGTGGCGAAGAGGATCTTCTCCATCTGGTGCTCGGGCGCCGGTAGCGAGGTGTTCCAGTCGCTCGTGTGGCTCTGGATGGCACGGATGAGTTCCGGCGTGCCGCCAGCCGCCTCGATGTCCTTTGCGGCATAGATGGTGTGGTTATCCGGGTCGTCCGCGTGCTCTTCCCAGTCGAGGTCGTGGAGCAGCCCCACGACGCCCCAGAACTCCTCGTTCTCGGGATCGAACTCGCGCGCGAAGTAGCGCATGGTCTGCTCGACGGTCTCACCGTGCTCGATATGGAAGGCATCCTTGTTGTGCTCGGTCAGAAGCGCGAATGCCTCGTCGCGCGTCATACCGGCGGAAAGCTTCTCTGCCATGAATCCCCCTTCGTCGTGTGTCGAGTGTGCTCATTATAGGACAACGTATGGAGGGGGAGATGCCTGTTGGCGCATGCGGCCGGTCATGCCTATAACTGCGTTTCAATCACTTCGTATCCTGCCTCGCGCACCGCCTTCGAGCATGCCTCCTTGTTGAGCGGATGCTTGCTTCGCACGATGACCGTACCAGGTAGCTTTGCCTCTGCGATGACGTCGAGCGATTGAAGGGCATCCTCGATACGGCGTGCGCAGTTCTCGCAGTGCATGCCGCTTACCTGCAGCTCTAGTGCATATGGGTAGCGTTTGGCATCGATATGGCGCACGCGGCGTCGCCTTTGCCGGACGGACCGGGCTCCTCCGCCCTCGCAACCACAGCCTCCGCCGCGCCCAATGCGCATCGCTTGCCGGACGAGAATAAAAACCGCGAGCGCTAAAGCGGCTCCAACGATAAGGTAGTCGACCATGCTTGCCTCCATGACTTTTCTGGGTGACGCGAAACTTTCCGATAAAAAGTAATACTAGTCTAACATTCTTTCGGCGATGCGTTGCGATCAAGAAAGCCGGGCGGTGTTCAAGACGCGTTGGTACAATGGTGCCATGAACATTCGACGCGTTTCCGAGCGCTCCAAGCGCGACTACCTTCAGTTGCTCCTGCTTGCCGACGAGCAGGAGGATATGATCGTCCGCTATCTGGGGCGCGGCACCATGTTTGCCCTCGATATAGCCGGAAAGACGGTTGGGGTCTGCGTGGTAACCGATGAAGGGGACCGCATGCTCGAGATCAAGAACCTCGCCGTCGATCCGGCCTACCAACGCCGTGGTCTTGGTCGCGCGCTCATCGAGTCCATCGCGCGAAACGCCAAGGGTACCTATGACACGCTGCAGGTGGGTACGGGGGACAGCCCGCTCACGGTGCCCTTTTACGAGGCATGTGGTTTCGTGCGCCACCACCGCATCGAGAACTTCTTCATCGACAACTACGACCACCCTATCGTGGAGGCGGGCGTTCTGCTTAAAGATATGGTTTACCTGCGGCGAAACTTATAAATCACTCGCCGCACGGGAACCCGGTGAACCCGGTTTGCCGAAGCGCCTCGTAGAGCACCACAGCGGCTGCGTTTGAGAGGTTGAGCGCGCTGATGCGGTAGTCGTTTGGGTCGATGAAGTTCCCGCAGATGTCTTGCGTGCGAAGCGCTGCGTGCTCGGTGTCCTCATCGGCGGGCTGCTTCCAGGCGTCGCGGTTTGCGAGCGATGTGCAGTCCTCGAGCATGGGAATGCGCTCGCAACATGTGGCATAGCGGGCGAGCAACTCTTCCGGCAAGCCAGCGCTCTCCTTGCCCAATACGAGGAAGTCGCCGTCGTGGTACGCGGATTCGGTATACGCGCGCCGCGCCTTCTTGGTTAGTAGGTGCAGGCGTGGTTCGGCCGCTGCCGCGGTGAGGTCGTTCGCTGCAAGGAACTCGTCCCAGCTCTCGTACACGGTTACGTCGAGGTTCGGCCAGTATCCGAGCCCCGCGCGATGGAGCGAGCGGTCGTCGAGCGAGAAACCCAAGGGGCGGATGAGGTGCAGCCGCGTGCCGGTGACGACGCACGTGCGTCCGATGTTTCCCGTGTTCGCGGGGATTTCGGGCTCTAGTAAGACGAGGTTGAACACACGCGGCTCCTTACGTACGTGAGACTTTGAGACCTGGTGCTATTGTCCCACCTGCCGTGGGACTTTGAGACCTGGTGTCATTGTCCCACTTCGGGCGCGGCCGGGGCTTCAGGCTCTTCAGGAGCAGCTGGCGCCTCGGGCGCAGGCGGCGGCGTGGGGTCGGCATCGCCCTCCACGTCGTACTCGTCGAAGTCGTCCTCCGGCCCGATGCCAATCTGGCCGATTTCAGCAATCTGCTTAAGCAGCGGAAGCTCGTCATAGTCATCCACCTCGACGCCGCCGAGCACGACGCGGTCGCGTGTTGGGTCGACGGTCGCGGTGAATACGTCAAGCGAAAAACCCGAGAGCGCGAACCCACAGGCCATGAGTATGAGTCCCAGAGCGAGCATTCCGCTGCTCACGGCAAGGAACGCTTTCTTTGCATTCGACATAAGAACCTCCTGAGTATGAGGGTGAACGGGGAGAAACAAACGACGCGGCACTGTGCCTATGGATGGATCTCCACCAACAAGTGGCTTCCGCCCGGCCTACTTCCGCCGCGCGTCGACCCGCCGGAGTCCTCTCCCGTGCGTCCCTTGGTAAACGGAGAGAATGCCTTGCGCAGCCACATGACGGAAACGCGGGCGAGGCTTTTCGTCGCCGCGAACGCCGCAGCTCCCAAGAGCAGCCCTACGCCAAGCGTGCAAAGGCCGATGCCGAGAAACGCGATCGCGAAGGCCATATGTCCGATGAGCACGCCGTCGATGGCAAGCACCCAGAAGACCGGTCCCGTCGCCGCGAAGGCGAGCGCGACGATCCAGACGCTCGCGGCGAGAATCCAGATGGCGGCGTAGATGGCGGCCACCGTGATGACGAACGCCGCGCCCAGCGAGAGCCATATGGGCGAGCCCAAGATCACAAGCACCCAAAGCAGCACTGTGCTCTTGCGACGCGTCTTTGCCACCGCGCGCGGCACCGGTGGGAGGTCATCGAGAATCGCCTCGGCCACCTCGCCGGGCGTTCCCATCGAAGCGACGGCGTCTTCTTCCGACACGCCGTCCTCCATGCGGTCGTCGATCGCCTCGGCGTAGAACGCCTGCGCCTCGCGCACCTGGTCGGCGGACAGGCAGGCGAGCAGATCGCCGAGTCGCTTCAAAAACTCCTGTTTCGTCATGACTGCGCTCCTTCAACGTAGCGGTAGATGTCTTGCACGGCAGGCCAGGCTGCCAGGAACTCCTCAATGCGCGCCCGCCCCGCGTCGGTGATGCGGTAGTACTTGCGCAGGCGGCCGTTGTGCTCGGCCGAGCGCGCCGTGATGCATCCGGCCTGTTCCAGGCGCTTGAGCACGGGATAGAGCGTCGATTCGGTGAGTTCGAGTGCTGCGGGCGCATCCTTCACGATCTGATAGCCATACGACTCGCGTCCGGCAACCGTGGCGAGCACGCACGCTTCGATGAACCCTCGCTTGAGCTGTGCTTCCATCCAATACCTCCTTTCGTCGTATACTATATAACACATAGTATACGACAAAGCAAGGCTTATTGTGTGCAAGAAGCTTTTGGCGGAAAATAACGCTAGCGAGCGGAAACGAAAGGTCGCACAGCTACCAGGAGGCCATCATGTCCCAGAAGATCGATGCATTCGAGTACGCTCCCCACATCATGAAGGAGCTTCGCGGCCATGGCGCGCTCATTACGGTGACGGGCGCGGACGGCGTGGCCAACCCCATGACGATTGGATGGGGCATGCTCGGCATCGAGTGGTCGACGCCCCAGTTCATCGCCTATGTGAACAAGACGCGATATACGCATGAGCTGCTGGAGCAGGCGAATGAGTTCACGGTGAACGTTCCGCTTCCCGATGCGGATGAGGCAGCGCGTGCACGCGCGAACAAGATTCTCGCGTTCTGTGGCAGCAAGAGTGGACGCGATGTAAACAAGACCGATGAGCTCGGGCTCTCGCTCGTCCCGGGTGAGGAGGTGTCCGCACCCGCGATCAGGGAGCTGCCGCTCACGCTCGAGTGCCGCATCATCTACCGCCGCGACCAGGATATCAGCCTCATGCCCGATGACCTGCGCCTTCGGTGTTACCCCGCCAGCGCGGAAGGCGTGGACATCTACCATACCGAGTACTACGGCAAGATCGTCGCGGCGTATATCGCGGGATAACCTCGATTTTCTTGCAAACAACAGATCATCTCGCGCCGATCGATGCGTTCAAGTGTGCGGGCAACCCACGGCCGGCCAATGACGGCGGATTGAACCTGCCTGTTGCTTGGGCGCTCGTGAAGCGGATGATGAGGCGTGCGTCCGCAGCACCGTTTTCGTGAAGCCTCGCTAGTTCACACTCGCTTCGAACGCGGACTGCACGACAGCGAGCCGCTCCTCGATGTCCTCTTCGCTCACGCCGATCGCCACGGCGAGCTCCTCGACGGACCGACGGTGCGCCTCCTTCAACACACGTGCGTAGTAGGTGCTCGGCTTTTTGGCGCGGCGTTCGGCGTCGCGGATACGGTAGCGCATGGTCTTCGCGACGCGCACCGTGGCGGGCGCCCCCTCTTTGATGAGCTTCTTGAAGTACGACTCTTCAAGCGAGCTGTTGCGCTCGGTGAACGTGTCGCATTCGATATCCGCGTAGTTCTCGATAAGATCCTCGGCCACCTCGCGGGAGATGGTCGCATGCAGACGATCGGACTGCGCGAGCGGATACTGCATGCGCGTTTTGGCGTGGCCTTGCTTGCATTCGAGAATGATCATGGGCGGCGTCGCGTCCTCTTCGATGCCGGTGACGGTGCAGACGCCCTGCCCGGGGTGAATAACGTGCTCTCCGATACGAAACATGCTTCCTCCAACTCATAAGCTGTCAACATATCCACGATACCACGTTTACGTGCGGATATATGGAAAAAGACCATGTAATGGCCACATTTTGGAATGTCATAAGACGTTTTTGGGCATTCGGGCAAGCATGATGGAAATCAACCTGGCCGGTTTTTCTCGTCATGCCTTGCATGCGCTGGTGCTATTTCGCCCATGGCGCGCTGTTATGTGCTAAAGTAAACCCCATGTATGCGCCGGTGCCCTACCCGTCACCGGCTGTCGCTGTAGCAAGGAGGAACATTCATGCCCGAGAAGATCGAAGAGCTGGTTCGCG